>JAHKLG010000159.1 GCA_029856625.1 Candidatus Njordarchaeota archaeon
CCCTAGTACTATTGTTGAAATGACAAGAAATTTTTCTGGTCCTCCGAATCTCATTCATTAACCTCCAGTAAGCTTGAGAACAGTCCCAGGATGAAGTGATTAAGACTCATTATTAGTAAAAGTACTCAAAACGAAATTATGAAATAAGATTTATAAAAGAAACTCTATATCTCAATGATTTCTTTAAGCTCTTCTTCGGGTGCTAAGTTTGAGGACAAGGGGCGGAAGGCGCGGGGAATTTAGTATTCCCCAGCTTGAGCTCTTTCCCGTAACTGAGAACAATCAGATTATAATTATTATTAGGTTAAAAAAGCTTGAAACCCTTCCGTCTGACCAAGCACGGGATCTAATAAAGATTTGTGAATCAACGATTAAGATTCTTCTGAAAAAAGAGAGCACTATTTGGGTAAATAAAGTGAATGAAAATATAATAAGTGATGCGGAGATCAAGGTTTCTCTGAAAAATGTGAGTGGTGAAGAAGCTATAAGCATCAAGGAGGTAAATGCAACAATAAATGCTATTTACACTGACTTGTTTCGTCAACTAGATATTCTTTCAAAACCAATTAAGATTATTATATGGAGATATAAGAAGTATAAAATACCCGCATCAAAAGGTTATGAGACGATAATTTTACCAACAATCTCAGAAAAAATAATTTATCGGCCAATAGAGATTATAGAAGCGCGGTTCATCCCCTTTTTCTTCTTCTAGACTTGTCTTCTAAATCCTTGAAAGATTAATCTTCACGAGACGCCTTTTGTGTGGGAGATAAGTTAATATTAGCTGTGCATATCTTTTTCTTCATGGACCTATTGGGGGTAGTGATATGAAGATTTACAAAGCCTTGACAATTGCTGGATCAGACTCTGGTGGTGGAGCAGGTATTCAAGCTGATCTAAAAACTTTTTCAGCATTAGGAGTTTTCGGAATGAGTGTTATTACCTCTATTACAGCTCAAAACACTATTGAGGTTAGAGCTATTCATGACATCCCTACTGATATAATACGAGAGCAGATAAGAGCTGTGGTAGAGGATATTGGAGTGGATGCGGCTAAAACCGGAATGCTCAGAACGCCAGAGATAATCAAGACTGTAGCTGATGAGGTAAAGAATTATGATTTCCCGCTAGTTATTGATCCAGTAATGATCGCAAAATCTGGGGCCGAATTAATGGCTCCCGAAGCAAGAGAAGCATTGGTAAAGCATTTATTCCCCTTAGCAAAGGTCGTTACTCCAAATATTAATGAGGCCGAGGAAATCACGAAAATAAGTATTAGGAGTATAGAGGACATGGTAAAGGCAGCAAAATACATCGTGGAGAACTATGGCTGTGAAGCAGCTATTGTGAAGGGAGGGCACGCGGAGACATCTAATGAAGCGATAGATGTGCTATATTGGAATAATGATTTTTATTTTTACAAATCTCCCAGAATATCCACTAAGAATACTCATGGGACTGGATGCACATTCTCCGCTGCTATAGCTGCTGAATTAGCAAAGGGAAAGAAGCTTACTGAAGCTATTGATACTGCGAAAAAATTCATTTACTTAGCTATCAAGTATGGTCTTGGAATTGGTCATGGTCATGGCCCAGTAAATCATATGGCATGGCTTTATAGAGAGGCTCAAAGGTATCAAAAACTGAAGGAATTACAAGAGATGCTGGATAAAGTTGAAGCAGTTGATGGGATTGCGGATCTAATTCCTGAGGTTGGTATGAATCTCGCTATAGCCCTAGACTTCTCAATTGATCATGATGATGTTATAGCTATTCCCGGTAGAATTAGACCTGTTAGAGGTAAAGCGCGAGCAGCTGGTTGTCCAGAATTTGGTGTATCGAAGCATCTTGCATCTTATATTCTTGTTGCTAGGGAGTATAATCCAGATATTCGTGTCGCTATTAATATAAAATATGACGAAGAAATTATAAGAGAATTGGAGAGAATGGGGCTCTTAGTATCTTATTATGATAGGTCACAAGAGCCTGAAGAGTTTAAGAGAATGGAGGGCATGACTGTGCCGTGGGGGACTAGGGAGGCCATAAAGAGGGTTGGGAAAGTTCCAGATGTTATTTATCACAAGGGGGATGTGGGTAAGGAACCAATGATAGTATTGCTATCTGATGATCCAGAGAAATTAATAAAGGTACTAATCGAGTTAGTGAAGAGAGTAAAAAGGAGATAATTATATTCTTTGATGAGGAATTTATGAGGGATGTTTTTTGGATAGGTTGCCTGAGATTATTTCCCATATCTTTAATGCCCCCTTCGTATGCGCCTATGTTCTGATTATTTACTACTCGTTTTACCCTAATAAGCTGACAGTGAAAGCTCTTTTAGGAATCATAATCTTTCTCTATATCATTCCATGGGGTCCCGTACTCGGTTATAGCTTTCTAAGAAAAATACCCCCTAGCAGGTTATCAAACAAGGAGAGAATACCGTTTGTGATTATTGGATTGATTAGTTATGTGTTAGGGACATTATATTTCTGTCTCGGCACATATGGTAGATTATATAACTTCTTAGTTAGTCTGCTCTTAATGTATGCGATTCTCTCTACCTTTTTGATTATCGGTAATATTTTTTCTAAGCCAAGCGTTCATGTTGCAGGATTTGTGGCTCCAATAATTCTATTGAGCTTATATGCTAGCTGGCTCTTTGTTGCTCTTTTGATAATTGTCCCATTCATAGGGTGGAGCAGGATAAAGTTAAGGATTCATACACCTTCTCAACTAATGCTCGGATTTTTAATAGGTTTCCTCTCGGCAGTTATAAGTTATGAAGTAACGATATACATTATACTATAAGAAATTCTTAAGGCAAGTATTGGGGTTTTTTATTCGCTTAGTGTTATCTTCTCTAATCATTCCATTGTTTTTACTCAATATTAATAATACTTACATTAATAGTTATTTCTGCTATATCAGCACTATAATCGGCGATTCTCTTGATACTATCCAGTACCAGAGAAATTAATGCCGCCGTTTTGGCATCAATATTTGATAAAATTTCAAGGAAAAGAGAATCGCAGTTCTTAGAGAATTTCATTGATTCATCAATAATGGTATGGGCTCGTTCACCATTCCTCTCGAGGAATGATGTAATTGATTCCCTGAATATTTTCCTAACGTCTCTTGATAGTTTTATGAAGATTCCGCGTAGGTGTTCGGGAAGCTTATTATCAAGTCTCTTTGCGCTTAAAGCTATTTTTGACGCATGGTCGGCTACTCTCTCAATACTTTTGACAACGAGTCTATAACCGAGGAATTCTCGGGGATGCTTCATCTCGTCTGGAAGTCTTATTGTTGCTTCACTTATTAGTTGTTTTAGTTGCCTAACTATGTAGAAGTAGAACCTATCCACTTCGTTATCTCTTCTAATGACTTCCTCCGCTAAATCTTTATCAAAATCAACGAAGGCCCTTATAGCATCGTCTATCATAAACTCCCCAAGTACACTCATTCTCTCAATAGCTTTCTTGAGCGGAAGCTCGTTATAACGTACTATGCACTGAACTAGGACGTGTTGGGCAGATTCTTCTATGATCTCGACTCCAATGAGTCTTTCGCGAACAAAGCTTTTAAGGATATTCTTGTAATGCCTTATTCCCTCATCAAATCGTACTTCTATTAGATCATAACCGGCTAAATAATATGTCACGAAATCTCTGATCATTTCATTTACACTATTCTTGGAGTGAATAACTAATCTA
>JAHKLG010000016.1 GCA_029856625.1 Candidatus Njordarchaeota archaeon
AAGAAAGTTTTTTGGCTTTAAGTCGCCATTCGAAGAGTTCTTTAAGGAATTTAATGAAATGATGAGAAAGTTCATGAGAGAGTTTGAGTCATTTGAGTCATTTGAGTATCCATTCGAAAAAGAAATATTGAGAGAAAGAAAAGGACCAGTTAAGAGTTTTGTATATGGTTTTAGCATAACGATAGGTCCTGATGGTATCCCACGGATCAAAGAATTTGGAAATATAAGACCCACCCCTGCTGGAGTCGTTGCAAAAGAAGAGTGGGAACCATTATCTACGGTATATTCCGAAAACGATAAACTGAGAGTAATAGTAGATATCCCAGGTGCAAAGAAAGAATCAATTAGGATAAGCGCATCAGAAACCGACGTCGAGGTACGAGCAGAGGCTGAGCATCGGAAGTATTATAAGAAAATTCAATTACCAGAAGAAGTGATTCCAGAGAGTGCTAAGGCCAGATATAATAACGGAATCTTAGAAATAACATTCGAGAAAAAAAGGAAAGCTAAGAAAACAAAGGAGATACCTGTAGAATAGGATGTGTTAAGGAATACTGGGGAAACAAAAAATAATTATTTTTATTACCCTAATCAATCCCTTTCTAGACATTATATCTTCCTAATACATACTTGGTTTCGGTAGGAAATATTGAGCTGAGGAGATAGTAAAATGAGTGAGAAAAAGAAAAGCATATTTCTTAGAGTCTTACCAATGAGGGAATCGAGAGATGTTTATCGGGGTATCGCAAAGATTCACTGGTCAGACATGCAGGAGCTAGGTATTCGACCAGGAGATATCATCATTATTCGAGGAAACAAAGAAACAGCTGCAAGAACTTTTCCCGCAGATCCAGCAGATCCTCCTGGGACAATTCAGATTGATGGTTTAACGCGTGAAAATGCTGGCGTGAGAATAGATGAGTATGTCGAGGTGCGAAGGGCCAATGCTAAGGATGCTGAAGAAGTAATTATAGCTCCCATGCAAGAAATGTATTTTGATCCTCAGGGGTTAGCACATTATATGAAACGGTTATTACTAGATACTCCTGTAACTTTCAATGATAAAGTGATTATAAGACAATTTACACAGACATTTCCATTCACTATAGTGAGTTATAGACCAAGAAATGCAGATGCGGTTATTATCAGAGATTACACACGCGTAATTGTTCAACCACGCCCAGTTGCAT
This sequence comes from Candidatus Njordarchaeota archaeon, assembly GCA_029856625.1. GTDB lineage: Archaea > Asgardarchaeota > Njordarchaeia > Njordarchaeales > Njordarchaeaceae > Njordarchaeum. Next base: position 1,191 of record JAHKLG010000016.1, read on the forward strand.
ATGAGGCTGGAGTCCCTCGTGTCACATGGGAAGATATAGGAGATCTGGAAAGGGCAAAACAACGTATTCGGGAACTTGTGGAGCTTCCTCTAAAGTATCCAGAACTCTTCAGACGACTCGGTATAGAGCCTCCTAAGGGAGTTTTACTTTATGGTCCTCCAGGGACTGGGAAAACTTTATTAGCCAAAGCCGTTGCCAATGAAGCAAATGCATATTTCATTGCTATAAACGGTCCAGAAATCATGAGTAAGTGGTACGGTGAGAGCGAGAGACGATTAAGAGAGATATTCGAGGAAGCAAAGAAGAATGCTCCAGCTATAATATTCATCGATGAGATAGACGCCATAGCACCAAAGAGAGAGGAAGTTGTAGGAGAAGTGGAGAAACGAGTAGTCTCTCAATTACTAACTCTTATGGATGGACTACAAGAAAGAGGAGATGTGATCGTAATCGCTGCTACTAATCGCCCAGATGCCTTAGATCCAGCATTAAGAAGACCTGGAAGATTCGATCGTGAGATAGAGATCCCTGTTCCTAATAAGGAGGCAAGACTGGAAATCCTTAAAGTTCATACTAGAGGCGTACCGCTAGCTGAAGATGTTGATCTAGAAAAAATTGCAGAAGTAACGCATGGCTACACTGGTGCCGATTTAGCAGCTTTAGTTCGGGAAGCTGGAATGTCTGCTTTAAGAAGAATCTTACCTAAACTTAATCTTGAGCAAAAACGTTTAGACCCTAAGATACTTGAAGAACTTAAGGTTACAATGGAGGACTTTAAGAATGCGATGAAGGAAATAAGACCTTCTGGCATGAGAGAATTCGCAATAGAGGTCCCCAACGTGCATTGGGAAGATATAGGGGGCTTAAAAGAAGTAAAAAGGAAATTACAAGAAATGGTCGAATGGCCACTGAAATATCGAGAGTTATTCGAATATGCTGGATTAAGACCTCCTAAGGGAATTCTGCTCTATGGTCCTCCAGGGACTGGGAAAACTTTATTAGCCAAAGCCGTTGCCACAGAAAGCGGCGCTAACTTCATAGCTGTTCGTGGTCCAGAAATATTATCAAAGTGGGTAGGGGAGAGCGAAAGAGCTATTAGGGAAATTTTTAGAAAAGCCAGAACATATGCCCCCGCGATAATTTTCTTTGATGAGATCGATGCTATAGCACCTAAAAGAGGAGCTGGTATAGGAGACGCCCGGGTTACAGAGAGAATTGTTTCGCAATTATTAACGGAGATGGATGGAATAGAAGAATTACATGATGTAGTCGTCATCGCAGCCACCAATAGACCAGATCTTTTAGATCCTGCCTTATTAAGACCAGGAAGATTCGATAGGGTAATAGAAGTTCCAATGCCCGATTTAAAAGCGCGAGAAGAAATATTCAAGATTCACATGAAGAAGCATGCTAAGGCTTTAGAAGGCGACGTCGATGAGCTAGCAAGAGAATTCGCAAAGATCACCAAGGATTTCTCAGGAGCTGATATCGAAGCTGTTTGCAGAGAAGCGGCTATGAAAGGTTTAAGAGAATTCGTTGAAAAAATAGGTGATCCGAAGAAGTTAAAAGACGCGCTTAAGAACAATCCAAAGTTCATTCGCAAAGAACACTTCCTAAAAAGCATTGAAGAGTTAAAGAAGAGAAAAAAGCTATTTGAAGAGGAAGCCAGAAAGCCGGAAGTACCTATTACAGAATACGTCTAAGAACTACTTGTCCCTTCCCCTTTCCACATTCCCTCATACAATTTCTCGCTTCGTGCACTCACAAAAATTATTTGAGCTATTCTAGTTCCTTTTTCAAGAAAAATACCATTCGGATTTATAACATGTAGTAATCCAATCCCCCTACCTTCATAACCCGAATCCCAAAGTGCCGTATATAACATAGCTCCCATTCTCAAAAGAGAAGACCGCGGCAACACTAATCCTACTGCATTTGGAGGTATCTTAATCCATTCACCATATCTCACTAGATATCCACCAGGAGGAAGATGCCATTCCGTACCTTCTAGTTTCCTGTATTTTGGAAGCTTTCTGGAGTTAATGGAGATTTTTCCACTCGATGCGAATGTATATATCTCCGCTACTGTTAAATCGATACCATTTGGTTGGGGTATAATTCTGGATCCTAGTAACGATTTTATCCACTTCATGACCTCTTCTCCACTCCATATCATCAAAACCACCTCCACTTAAACTCTGGAATTACATATTAAATCAGAATTCATTTTTTAGCTCATCAAAATCTCGAGTATGAATTTACAACTATATATAAATGAGGGGGGACACGTCAGAAGATATATGAGTAAAATCATGGATAATTGACTATATGCCTATCTTGCAATGTTATGGAAAATATCACTTATTATTTGTTATGTGTCACGCAATTTTTTTGAAAAAAATCCTATTTGTTACTTAATTATGAAAAATAGTTCAAAATATCTTATATGCGCTTATTTATCTAAATCTCATACACGACCAGCTGTTTAAGATAATTATAATAATATGCTAAGGTGAAAGAATCATGGCTAAACCAAAAATTAAACCAAAAATCATTGAAGCGCTTAAAGAAGGCCCTAAAACAGTTGATGAAATCGTAAGCTATGTTGGTGCGGAGGCACGTATCGTTAAAGGAGTACTGACAAAAATGGTTAAGCGGGGAGAGGTAGTAGAGGAAGAAGGAAAATACAAATTACCTGAATAAAACTATCTAGAGAATTCCTGTCAACCTTTATCCTATTTTTTATTAATTTATTCAATGGGTTGTTTCTCTCCTAATTCTTTGAAAAAATTTTGTAAAATTTTACACCCTTCTTGAAGTTCTTCTCTTGAAAGAAGAGAGATATGAGGACAGATCTCATCATCTGGCACGCATTTATACTTCTCACCCATCACTATTGGATAAGCTCTACAGCCTAATGGTCTATCTGGATATATTTTGCATAATCCGTCATTGTTTAAAAAAACGCAACGCTCGCCTATATTTCTTAACCTCCAATATTCTCCATCATAATAAGCGAATTCAAAGATTTTGAGCCCTTTCCTCAATAGCCGGTAGATATCTCCAATAGTAAGAATCATCTCGGTCCTTAAACAACATTTATAACATTTTTTCTCAAGGCATATCTTTCCGTCAAGTAGTCCCATCTTAGAACACTTTAAATTGAAATTTATGTTGTAGTGAAAAATATAGGCAATGTAAACTATTGGAGATGAATGCCTGGTCTCAGAGGGATAGCTTGTTTTGCTTTATCTAACCTAAATTTTAGAGCTTTCTCTTCTTCCAAAATTTCTATCCTCATTTCTAAGTTTTCTTCCAAGAAACTTTTTGCATCCTCGAATATTTTCTCCTCTTCTTCCTGGCTTATAATTATCGGAGGAATTAACTCAGGTTTTCTTATAAGTTTTTGCACAAAACTCATTGCCTCTTTCATGATATTCTGGAACTCCTCTCTAGTTCTTAACTCTTTAGCGATGATTCCTACATTTAACCCATATTTGCTCTTTATGTCAAGTAATAGCCTTAAGATCTCTCTCTTCCATTTTGATGCGATAATGATAATGCACTTTTCTGGCCTCCTCTGCAAAGTCTTCATTATTTCTCTGACATCTTCCAAGAGCTTTACTACAGAGTCTTCTAGGATCATTGCTTTTTCATCAATCCTGCTCTCATCAACCATTGGCCATTTTGCTTTTGATATAAATCCCTTCTTGCCTAACTTACTCCATATTTCCTCTGCTAAATGTGGAATTACAGGGGATAATGCTATTATCCAAGGTTCTAAAATACTTCTAATGCCTCCGAATCCTCTTTCTCTTCCCACTCGTCTGAAATAGTATGAGATATCTCTTAGCATTTCGAAGAACATTAACACAATGTAGTCTCTAATCTTCATCGAATCTAATAATTTCTCTGCTTCTTTTAATCGCTTGTAGAATCTTGTGAGCAGCCACTTATCTATTATTTTTGTCCCAAAATCATCGGGTATCTCGTACTCAGCGGCCTTTAATGCTAGCTCGGCAAACCTTAATAGCTTATTCTTAACACTCTCTACTTCTTTTCCTTTCCAATCAAGTATTGTATCCAAATCAGCAGCAAAGGCCACATACAGTCTAAAGAGATCAGCACTGTATGATTCCACAATATCTCTAAGAAGAATAACATTTCCTTTGCTTTTAGCCATTTTCTTGCCTTCTCTTATAACCAGTTCATTTAAGGTGATCGCTCTCGGCCAATATTGTGGCTCGAATATTGCTATATGATGCATAATGTAGAATGTCAGATGATTCGATATATGAGGTATACCAGTATGTCTCTGATCCACTGGATACCAATATTTAAATTCTTGTCGCATTTTTTCCAGAACTTCTTTTCTAATTCCTAATTTTCTCGATAACTCTTCAGCATTACCCTTTCCTAAAAAGACATAATCAAAGAATTCTAACGTCAGTTTTTCGGGAGTAATGTCATTGTCTCTGATATGATGAACTATCGTATAGAAAGCCATGTATATTGTTGAATCTGAGAGACTTTCTATGATCCATTCGGGATCAAAAGGTAGTCGAGTACCTAGCCCTCTCCTCCTAGCACAGGGTCTTTCATGTAACCAATCTACAGTATCGAAAAACATTTTCTTGTATTTTTCAGGATAAATCCACATCTCCTTTAACCATTTTCTGGTAAGATCCTTCCACCAACCTTGAGAGTAATCTATAAACCACTGATCCTTTATTCTGGCAATAATTATCTTACCTCCAGCCCTGCATACAGCTTTTCTAGAAGTTTCATAAAAGATTAGAGCCTTTTTCTCCCGAATTAACCATTCTTTAACTCTTTCTTTCGCCTCGCTAACTCTTAATCCAGCAAATTCTCCCGTCCTCTCATTTAGCACTCCATTATAATACTGCTCCTTATACACTATTTTTGTTGCTTCCTCCAGTTTCTTATCGAGCTGTGATTCTATTCCGAGTTCCTTAACAACTCTCTCTGCATGATGCCCCATAATTCCTGGTACATTAATTATTTTAATTGGTTCGATTTTCTGAACTACTTCTGGGGGAACATTATACGGGCTTAATTTCTCTGGATATTTCTTAAGCTCCATCAAAGCGACATAGTCGTATGGCGCATCCGAAGGTTCTGAATAAACGAACCCCGTTGCTACATCAGTGTCAACAAAATCGGCTGGGAGAATTATTAATTTCTTCCCAAGCGGATCTATAACCCACTTACCAATGAACTCCTTACCATTCATCTCTGCAAGAACTTCTACAGAATCATACTGATGTTCAAATTTAACTAAAGCATCTTTAGACATATAGTAAACTTCCCCTTTATACCTTATTTTGACATAAGTTCCATTGGGATTAACCCACATATTAGTTGCTCCAAAAATCGTTTCTGGCCTCAGCGTTGAGGCGAGTATATAGCCATCATCATATTGGAATTTTATGGCTACGAATTCTACGATATCGACAGGATTAACATCGGCATCTTGTATATCATCTTCCCCTTCTGGCTGTTTATGCAATAAACAATAAGTCACAAAGTGCGATCCTTGCTTTAAGAGTCCCCTTTCTTTTAGTTTATAATACTGCCATTCTACGAATTTATTATAGATTGACTCGCCAGTGTGAAATTTCCTCCTCCAATCAATACTATATCCCAGTTCCTTAAAATCTAAATGTATGCGTTCCGCAAAGAATGTGGCCACGTTGATCGGATCTTTAAAAGATTCTAATATCTTCTCTACTTCAGATGGATCCCTCACATAAAGGGATACGTAATATCGATACATTTCTACAGCTTTTTGATCTCCTCGCGCTATTCTATCAGAGATCGATGCTATCGGCGTTCCAGTTATATGAAAAGCCATCGGGAAAAGTACGTTATAGCCTTTTAATCTTTTATATCGCGCAATGATATCCCCTATGGTATATGTTCTGCCATGACCAATATGAAGTGGTCCACTAGTATAGGGATATGGAACAGTGATAAAGAACTTTGGTCTTGATGGATCTGGTTCTGCCTCAAATATTTTTTCTTTCTCCCATTCTCTTTGCCACTTTCTCTCGATTTTTCTCAAAGTCTCTAAATCCATCTTATCACCAGGCCTTCACAATAACCATTAAAGATTTCAGTACAATGAAGATTAATGAAGAACATCTCGATAATTTTAACTTTTCTTCCCACGCTTTTTCAATCACTATATAGAATATTAAGCTAATCTAGCATAATATGCTGGTTAAATTAAGTAGCTAAATGAGGTATGCTTAATGCTTATGGAGTGGAAAAACTTAATCGTTGTACGAAGAATGACTAGAAATGACTTACCAATTATTGCCGAAATTGCTCACCGCGCATTTAGGAATGGCCCTGATTCCTACTGGGCCGTAATTGGAGCTAAGAGGGCTCAGCGAACATTTGTGGCTGAAATGAATAACAAAGTTGTCGGCGTGATAGAGATCGAAATAGTCAATTTATCAGTTGGCAGGCAGGGACACGTAGGTTACATATTTGTGGATCCAAATTATCAGCGGAGGGGAATAGGTACGAAATTACTAATAACTGCTGAAAATTTCTTTAAAGAGAAAGGAGCTAAGGCCTCATGGGCATTAACAAGTCCGGAAAACATTGCAGCACAAAGACTTTTTGAAAAAAATGGTTATAGGAGAGTATTCCTTAAGGAATTATTCCAGATGTTGCCCGTGAAAGATGCCGAGAAACTATTAAGAAGAATGGTTTACTGGGAAGGCGATATTATATATCATAAGCCGCTTTGACGAATGATTTTTCTCTGAGGGAAATTATGCGACTAATGTTAGTTAGAATTGAGGAAGCTGATATTATTAAATCCCTAATTGAGGACATACTTCTTCACGCTTATCAATTCTCAGAGATCGCTTATGCTCGTTTTTTAATTAAATTAGAAATTACTAGAGAGAACGAATACTACTAGTTAACTTGAATTATCAACCACGAGAATATATGGTATTGGTAGTATAACTATGACAGATAAGGAAGGAGAGATTGTTTTTCAGCCACCACGATTCTTAGGAAGGATAATATTGAGAAAGCTCTACGAAGAGCTGTTAAATTAGCTAGAGTACACGCTACATTATTCTCTAAAAAATCTGGATGAAAAAATTAATTACGTAGATAAGGGAATTCTAATCCATGATAGTCCTATAGGAGGTCATACCTTAGATCTTTTTACCAGGGATCTCTCATTCACATTTGAGAAAGCTTATCAAGAATGATGACGTACAAGCATGCATTGGTCCAGTAACCATATCTGGCACCTTCTTCTCCATGATTATAATATCGTAGCTATCTCATCAGCTCATAAGGTTTTTACGTGGGTGTAATTCCTAGTATGATTTTCTCAAATGTTAATTTCTCAATCACACAATTCACGCAACGTTTGATCGGGAAAGTTTTAATACTTTATATAGGGAATCCACTACAGAATATGCTAAGAGCACTTGGATTAATGATTAGCGATTCTAGAAACTATCGGGGATTAGAATGGAGGTTAAGGATAGGCTTGAGCTCGTACTACGAAATGTCGCAGAGCCAATCGAAGAATTCGTCATAACGCTTCAAGATCTTAAGGAATTACTGAAAAAGAAAGCAAATCCCTCTGCATACATAGGATACGAGCCTAGCGGCCCGATTCATATAGGCTATTTACCAAGCATTGAGAAAATTCTTGACTTTCAAAGAGCTGGATTTAAAGTCATCATATTATTAGCTGACCTTCACGCATTTCTTAACCGAAAAGGTCCTCTAGAATTGATACAAGAAGTTTCTGAAACCTATTGGCGAGAGATATTTAAGGCGCTAGGAGCCGATAAAGCGAAATTCGTATTGGGGAGTTCATACCAGCTTGAAAAAGACTATGTGCTTGATTTAATGCTTTTAAGTGAAAGAGTTAGGGTAAAAGAAGCTTGGAGAGCTATGACTATAATTGCTAGGGAAGCTGAGAATCCTACTGTGAGTCAGTATATCTATCCATTAATGCAAGCACTTGATATACTTTACTTAGAAGCTGACGTTGCTTTTGGAGGAACGGATCAAAGGAAGGTTTACGTGCTAGCCAGAGAGCAATTTTCGCAATCTGATATCAAATTAAACCATGAAATATGGGTGCCCGTGATAATTCATCTTCCAATGGTTATAGGACTGACTGGGGAAAAAATGTCAAGTAGTAAGCCTGAGACTCATATTGCTGTTCATGATAGACCAGAAACAATAAAAAAGAAAATGAGGAATGCGCTCTGCCAGCCAGATGTAATAGATCCAGACAAAAATCCGATATTCTCTTTCTTACGATATGTAATTTTCCCCTACATCGATAAATTCGTAGTTCATCGTGAAGAAAAATACGGAGGAGATATAATATATACCCGGATAGAAGATCTAGAGAAAGATTACCTGGCGAAAAGACTCCATCCATTAGACCTGAAAATGGCTATTGCGAACTATTTCATAGAGAGATTAAAACCTGCTAGGAAAAAGTTAGAAGAGGATCCAGATATACTAAGACCAATTTATAAACTACAGAAATGGCAATGGGAGCATGGCTTCATTGGCCGAGATGCTTGGGAGAAACTATCTAAAGAGTATTCTTATTATGGACTTTAATTTATAGGGCGAAAACGAATGGGGAAACTTATACTATATGGGGAGCTAGCTAGGAGAATAGGACGAAGAGAAATAAAGATCTCTACTCGTGGTAAGAGAGTTATAGATATACTCAAGGAATTTGCAGAAAAGTATAATGTGGTTGAATTATTATTCAAAGACAATAAAATTCGTCCTTTATACCTAATACTAATTGACGGCCGTGATTATTATAGCTTAGGATTACTAAATACTACGTTAGATGAGGAAAAAGAAATTAGGATTATTCCTACATTTCATGGGGGTAACTTTTTTCTTTCTAGACTTATATGAAATAGTCCATGTTTGAATCTTATCTAAATTTTTGTGTGATGACCAAAGATCGGTGATCATCATGACCGATCTCTCTGAGCTCATAAATATGTTGACAGAGAGCGAAAGAAAATTATTAGAGTTCTTTCAGCAGAGGAAATTAGAAACAATACATGAAGATGAGCTAGCTAAAACTTTACAAACTGACATTGCTGAAATTTCACGAAGTGCATTATGGCTTGAAAATAAAGGTATCGTAAGGAGGTTAAAGGAAGAAATAGAAGTATTAACCATAAGCGGGAAGGGAAGGAAGTACTTGAATAGCCCGTTGCCAGAACAGAGACTTCTTGATTATTTGAGAGAAAGGAAGAAGGCCAGTTTTGATGAAGCACTAAAATCTTTATCAATGGACTTCAACGAATTTAATGCCGCTCTAGGAAAACTCAGTCGAGAAAAATTAATTAGAATTGTCAAAGAAAATGAAAAGCGCTACATACAGATAACAGAAAAAGGACTCTCCGTATTAGAATTACCGACTTCCCAGGTATTTAAGGAATTTGTTAAAAAAGAGGAAATCCCGGTTGATCAAGCAAAAAAGTATGGAAGAGAGATATTAGATCTTCTTCGTCGAGGAATTTTGACAAAAAAGAGAATTACTCGCATAAGAATAGAGCTTACGGATTTAGGAAGAAAGCTTGTGAAAATGGGTATTCCTAAGATAGAAGTAATAGATTCTTTGACACCAGAAATCATCGTAAGTCGTGAATGGCAGAAAAAGAAGCTAAGATGGTATGATGTTACCTCTAAAGTACCCAGAACATGGGGTGGTAGAAAGCATCCTTTACATGAAATAATGGATCTTATCAGAAACATTTTCTTAGAAATGGGATTTATGGAAATGAGAGGACCATGGGTCGAGATAGCTTTCTGGAACATGGATAGCATGTGGATTCCTCAGGATCATCCTGCACGTGAAATGCAGGCCACATTCTACCTTAAGAAACCGATAAGAGGATTCGTGCACGATAAGGAATTGATCTCCATAGTAAAGGAAATTCAAGAAACTGGAGGCGATACGGGATCCACAGGATGGCAACAACCTTGGTCTGTTGAAGAAGCACTGAGAACTCTACTTAGGACCCATACAACAGCTGTTACCTTTAGGGTTCTTGGATTCATAATAAGAAAAGGCATCCTTAAACCTCCTGTTAAGTTTTTCTGCATAGATAGAGTTTTCCGAAACGAAACAATTGACTGGAAACATCTAGCAGAATTCCATCAAGTAGAGGGATTTGTCGCAGCAAAAGGTTTGACCCTTAGAAGTCTAATGGGTTATATTAAGGAATTCTACAGAAAAATGGGTATCTATAAGCTTCGGTTTAAACCTACATATAACCCATATACGGAACCTAGCATGGAAATATTTGCTTGGCATCCTAAGGTCGAAAAGTGGATAGAAGTAGGTAATAGCGGTTTATTCAGACCCGAAAGTTTGAGACCATATGGAATTAATGTCCCCGTAATTGCTTGGGGTCTGGCTGTTGAGAGATTAGCGGCTATAATTTACGACATCGAAGATATTCGCAGATTAGTGGGACCAATGTGTGACGTAAATTGGATTCGATGGCACAGAGCTCCTGTTGGGAAAATTTTTGAGTGAGGTGCTTAAGATGCCGATTCTCGATACCCAGCTTTCTAGGTTAAACAAGTTTGTAGGCAAGGAATTCACAATAGATGAGCTGGCTGAGGTATTATTCAGGTTTGGTATGGAGTTAGATAGTTATGAAAAACTTCCCAATGGAGACTATGCCCTCAAAATAGAAATAACCCCCGACCGTCCAGACATGCTATCAGTCTTCGGCTTGGCACGCGCCCTCAGGAAATACTTAGGGATAAACCCTGGGCTAGAAGAGTATGCACTACACACGGATGCAAGGTACAAAATACTTGTGGATAAAAGTGTGACTAGAATTAGACCTTACATTGCTGGAGTAGTGGTTCATAACATAAGGTTAGATGAAGATACCATTCGTGACCTTATATACGCTCAGGAAAAACTCCATGAGACATTCTGTCGAGGAAGGAAGAAAGCATCCATTGGTTTATATCCACTTAAGAATATTTCTTGGCCATTGCATTATTATGCTGAGGATCCATACAAAATAAGATTCAAACCACTGGGTTTTGATTTTGAAATGACAGCGATCGAAATTCTACAAAAGCATCCCACAGGTCAGAAATATGCTCATATCTTACTAGGTCATGAAAAATACCCATTATTCACAGATAACGCCAATCACGTATTATCTTTACCACCAATCATAAATTCTGAAGATTACGGCAAAATTACGCCAGAGGATAATAAAATCTTAATTGAAACAACCGGTATTCATAAGCCCACTGTTAAATTAGTGATTAATATAATGGCAACAATAATGCATGATCTCGGAGGGAAATTGTACTCTGTGGAAATCGTATACCCAGAAAGTGGTTCAGAAAGAAGCCCTTACCTAGAATATAGAGAAGTCAAGATAAAAACTAACTACATAAATGAAGTCCTAGGCATTAAATTATCGTGCAAGAAAGCTTGTGAGTTATTAGCTAGGATGGGTTTCGGCACCAAAAAAATCTCTGATGACGAAGTATTGGTGCGTATACCTCCCTATAGAGCAGATATTTGGCATCTAATTGATATCATCGATGATATAGGAAGAGCCTATGGATTTGATAATATGGAGCCAGAGCTCACTCCCGTATTTACTGTTGGAGGTCTAACTGAAAGAAGTACTATCATCACATTTATCCGGGATTTATTAATCGGTCTCGGCTTCACTGAGGCGTTCACTTTTGCATTAACAAGCATTGAAGATCAGTTTGATAAAATGCTCCTTGAAAGAGATGAGAACATAGTTATCATAGCTGGGGCTCGAGAAAAGAAGATAAATATGGTACGTAAATGGCTTTTACCAGAACTGCTCAAGGCATTAGCCAATAACAAGGATCGTAGATATCCTATAAAACTCTTCGAAGTTTCTGATGTTGTCGTCCCTGATAATAGATCAGATACAGGAGCTATCAATAAAACCCACTTAGCTTTAGTTTCTGCGCATAAGGAAGCTAACTTCACTGAGGCCAGGCAATGTTTAGAATACGTGCTTCAAGCATTAGGGTTTGAAAATCTCTCCTTCATTAGAACCAGACATTCATCATTCATAGAAGGTCGAGTAGCGAAAGTCATTGTGGATGGAAAAGACATCGGTGTAATCGGCGAACTCCATCCTCAAGTGATATTAAATTGGGGTCTCGCTGTCCCTATATCCGCAGCAGAGATAAGTATAAGCGAATTATTCGGATGGAAATACAAACCAGTAGATGTCCCAGAGTTTTAGGAGTGAATTCAAAAAAATCTTTCTTATTAAGAGTATTTCATGCCCTTCGGATTTTTCTCAGTATAGACTATATGAGCATTATGACATTCTAATTTTTATTAAACAGCGTACCTACGAAATCTATTAAGAAACTCCCCTCTTCTGGTGTCTCAAAATGCCAATGATGTTTGAGACCTTATGTGATTACTATGATAGATTAGAGAAACTCTCTGGAAAAATAGAAATGACAAAAGTGTTAGTTGACTTATTCACTAAAGCGGATCCAGAAGAAATTGATAAGATTGTTTATTTAACAATAGGTGAACTTTGGCCTGACTATTTAGGTCGTCCAGAATTAGGAGTTGCCGAAAGATTATTATTAAGAGCTGTTTCGAAAGCAACCGGCGTGTCGGTTGAGAGATTAGAGAAAATGTTAAAAGCTTTGGGAGATATCGGTAAAGTCGCGGAAAGAGCAATTAGAATGAAAAAAACTCAAGCCCTCTTAGTTACCCCCTTGACAGTTAAAGAAGTATATGAAAAGCTTGTGAAAATAGCTCATGCTACGGGAGAAGGTAGTCAAGATCTCAAATTACGTATCCTCGTTGGGCTACTTGTATCAGCAAAGCCAATAGAAGCTCGCTATTTGGCGAGAATTGTTATAGGCCAGCTTAGGCTGGGAGTAGGTGAGATGCTCATACTGGATGCCCTTGCAGAAGCATTTTTAAGAGTTAAAAATGGTAGAGAAATAATCGAACGAGCATACAATAAAGTTCCAGATTTAGGATATATTGCAAAAGTAGCGGCACAGCAAGGTGTTGAAGGACTATCAAGGATAAAGATTGAGCCAGGGAGACCTATAAGACCAATGCTAGCGGAGAGATTAAGTGACCCAGGTGAAATTCTTAGAAAATTAGGAGGAGAGGCTGCTGCTGAATGGAAGTATGATGGTGAACGTTGTCAAATACATAAAAGAGGAAATGATGTCTGGTTATTCTCGCGGAGATTAGAAAACATAACAGCTCAATATCCAGATGTGGTAGATTATGTGAGGAAGTATATAAAGGCTAATGAATGTATCATTGAAGGTGAAATAGTAGCCATTGATCCAGAAACGGGAGAAATGCGACCATTCCAGGAATTAATGAGGAGAAAGCGAAAATATGACATCCATAAAATTATGGAGGAAATTCCCGTAAAGGTATTCTTATTCGATCTTATTTATCTTGAAGGAGAAGAATATTTGGATAAACCATATCTCGAAAGACGCAGAAAATTGGAGGAGATATTAGAGCCAAATGAATATCTTACGCTTTCTCATATGAAGATAGTAAAAAATATAGAAGAGCTAGAAAAATTCTTCTTAGAGGCCATTGAGGCTGGCTGTGAAGGTCTCGTTTTAAAGTCTCTGAGAGGAGACTCTATATATCAAGCAGGAGCTAGAGGCTGGCTATGGATAAAGTATAAGAGAGATTATAAGTCTGAGATGGCTGATACGGTTGATTTAGTTGTAATTGGTGCATTCGCGGGTAAAGGTCGTAGAGCTGGCTCTTATGGGGCATTATTAGTGGCGGCTTATAATCCAGAAAGAGATATATTTGAGAGTGTTTGTAAAGTTGGTTCGGGCTTCACGGATACAGAACTTGACAATCTCCCTACATTATTGCAACCATATATGAGGGAAAGAAAACCTCCCAATGTAGATAGCGTTATGGAACCCGATTACTGGGTTGAACCCTCCTTAGTAATGGAAGTTATCGGAGCAGAGCTTACCCTATCGCCAGTTCATACGGCAGCTAAGGATCTCGTGAAGAAGAACTTAAAGAAAGATGCTGGAATAGCCATTAGATTTCCGAGATTTATACGATGGCGTCCAGATAAAAGTCCTAAGGATGCCACTACGACACAGGAGTTATTCGAGATGTACTTAGCTCAGTTGAAGAAATTGGAGAAATAACATTATGATCAGGAGAGGGGCACGTCTTCATCTCATTATCCGATAGGTGAGGTTATCATCACTAACCTATAGGAATACTTAATTAATCGATACACTCATTTTCTACATTCAGATTTTAAGAATTTTCTCCTCTGTATTCCACGCTCACATTCCTAGAGAAGATCTTTAGTATTTTTTTCCTAACCTCTGATGAACTTTTTAATCCATCAAACTCAAATCTGGGTAATCTAATCACTTTAAATGTTAGTCCCTTTCTTTTAGCCCACCTTATTAATTCCTCTTCGTTTACTTTTTGATCATAACCTAAGACAAGAATATCTGGTTTCAAATCAATCAAAATATCATATAAACTTCCTTCGCTTAATTCCTTTCCGAGAACTACCTTATCCACCGGTTTTAAGTTTTTTACTATTTCTAAGCGCTCTTTCTCATTAAAAATTGGATCTCTGCCTTTTATTTTTTTCACTGTACTATCTCGTGCAACAATAACAATTAGCTCCGTATTTTCTGCAAGCCTCTTTGCTGCCCATAAAAATTTTATGTGACCTAAATGAATTATATCAAATGTTCCACCAACCACAACTCGTACTCTTTTTTCGCTCAATAGAATCCCTCAGAATTTTCCATCAAAAACTATCTGGGGACTACTCAGCAAAAATATCGAATGCGCCAAAAATATAAAAATGAAAACAGTTTCAGAAGCTATAACTCTCTCCTGGTTTTAGAATTATAACTTTAACATTCGGTGCCCTTTTCTCAACTTCTTTTCTAAACGTTTCAGGGTCACCCGAAATAACATCAAAGGTTTGATAATGCATTGGTATTACTACCTTTGGTTTAATAAGCTCAACCGCTTTTGCTGCCTCA
>JAHKLG010000160.1 GCA_029856625.1 Candidatus Njordarchaeota archaeon
CCTCGATATCTTTAGCATACGCTCATGTTGGAAATAAACATTACCTTCTCAAACTTAGTTCAAACCTCCATTATTCTTGGTGATAAGCATGACATAATTTAGTTGACTTTTTCTTTAATCTCTCATAATATTTCCACCACATAAAGAGGCTCAAAGATTAAAGAAGTAGCCCTGATAGAAAATATATAATTAGTTGATTTTTCATTAGAGGTTATTTAATATGACTATTCATGAGCTTAAAGATGTTATAAGGTGCGCTCTCGGTAGGGTTCCCGCTGATTTAGTGATAAAAAATGTTACTGTGGTGAATGTTTTTACGGAGGAATTAGTAGAGGGTTCGATAGCTTTAAAAGGAAAATACATCGCACGCGTAGGCGAAGTAAATGATATTATTTCTGACTCAACCATAATTTATGATGCAAGGGGCATGTACGCTGTACCTGCGTTTATCGATGCCCATATCCATATAGAGAGTGCAATGATAACATTAACCGAGTTTGCCAGAGCAGTAATACCTCACGGCACTGGAACAATAATAACCGATATTCATGAGCTAGCTAACGTGATAGGTATAGAAGCAGTAGATTTGATATTAAGGGAGGCTGAAAAGTTACCGTTAAACGTATTTATAATGCTACCAAGCTGCGTCCCAGCAGCTCCAGGTATCGATACGCCTGGGGCTGAAATAGGAGTAGGGGAAATTCAGGAGTATATAGGGAGGGAATACGTTCTCGGTCTCGGAGAGATGATGAATTATCCAGGAGTTCTGAATCTTGAAGAGGATGTGTTAAAGAAAATAGGGATCGCTCAGAATGCTGGGAAAGTAGTGGATGGACATGCGCCTCTTCTCCTAGGTAAGGAGCTTCAAGCCTACGCGTCCGTGGGAATTTTAACGGATCACGAAACAGTTACACCAGAGGAAGCACTAGAGAAATTACGCAGCGGGATGTATTTACTTGTGAGAGAGGGTTCTCTCTCAAAGAATATAGATATATTAAGAAAGGTTATTGAGAGAGGCCTAAGCTTAGAGAGATGTATAATCGTAACTGATGATAGACATCCGGATGATCTTTTGAGGGAAGGGCACTTAGACCCAGCTATAAGGAAAGCTATAAAGATGGGGATTGATCCGGTTAAAGCAATAAAAATGGTTACGTTAATTCCAGCACAGGCCTATAGGCTGAGTAGGATAGGCGGTATAGCTCCTGGATATTATGCTGATATAGTCCTACTAAAAAATTTAGAAAGCGTGAGTATTTGTAAGGTATTTTTGAAGGGGGAATTAGTAGCAGACGATGGAAAAGTACTCATAAAGCTCCAGACCCCGCAGTATCCAGCTAAATATCTGAGAACAATTAATGTGAAGAAAACGCCTACAAAAGACGATCTTGCTATTATTTCACCAGAGGATGCGGAGGAAGTAGCGGTAAGAGTCATAGGTGTGCAGGAAGGAAGTTTAATAACCAAGAGTCTTACCGAAAGACTGGCTGTTAAGAATAGAAGAGTCCTTCCAGATCCTTCAAGGGATATATTAGAAATAGTAGTTGTAGAGAGGCATAGAAAAACAGGGAATATTGGTAAGGGGTTTGTGAAGGGCTTTGGAATTAAGAGGGGTGCGTTAGCTTCAACAATAGCGCACGATAGCCATAATATAGTAGCGGTAGGAGCCGACTTAGATAGCTTAGAAACAGCTATAAAGGAAGTCATGAGAATTGGTGGAGGATTAGTAGTTGCGCTGAGGGACAAAGTATTAGCTGAATTATCTCTTCCATTAGCGGGATTAATGAGCATAGAATCCATAGAAAATGTAGTACAAAAACTTGATCTCCTGAATAATAAAGCCAAAGAACTTGGAATTAAAATAAGGAATCCATTTATGACTCTCTCATTCTTAGCATTGCCCGTTATCCCAGAATTAAAAATAACAGACAAAGGATTATTTGATGTTAAATTATTCAAACGTGTGAATGTGATCATACAGTAACCAGAGTTCTTCTAACTCCTCTCATCTGCCCCTCAATTTTGCAGAGAATTCCAGCTAATGGAAGATTAAAAAGTAAAAAATTTGGTTCATATTCATTGAAAATCAATATATACATTGATTATTTGTATATGCGTATCGCTTAATTAGCTCCACGATTTCTCCTCCTTATTCTTTATTCTCATTAGAGTAAAAGTTGTGCTATGGGTGATTATATGAAGAGGATAGTGATTAAGGCATTTGATAGAGTGTTAAAGGATATTGATGCTGAAAATTGTTCCTTAGAAGAAGTAATTGACTTCGTATCGTACTTTGTAATGGAGCTCGCACATGTATTATTTAACGGTAACTGCGTATGCAGGATAGGTAATGATTATGCAATAGATGAGATGAGCCTAAGAAAAATACTTAAGGATGAGATTAGGGGAAAGGAAGAAGAAATAGTGATTGAGATCGAGCCAATAAGAACCGAGGGACATATGGGTAGGGATGAAGTACTATCAACAATGCCCCCAACACTCCTCTCAATGATCCGTAGATCGTCGTAAAGTTTAGCCTCTTTTATACACTATAGTTCCCTTAACAATCGTTAGAACTACTTCTAAATCCCTATTAAGGATAACAAGATCGGCATCCTTACCAATCTCTATGCTACCCTTATATTTATCAAGCCCCATGATCTTAGCTGGTACGTAGGAAGCCATTTTCACAGCATCCATGAGAGAGACATTTAAATGCTCCACAACATTCCTGATTGCTTGATCCATTGTTAATGTACTTCCAGCTATTGTCCCATCTGGTAAACGAGAAATCCCATTCTTTACAATTATTTTTTGTTCCCCGAGCATGTATTCTCCATCAGCTAGTCCAGCAGCCATAATAGCATCTGATATTAAAGCCACTCTATCAGTCCCCTTGCATCTAATAACTATTTCTCTCGCAGCATAATGGTGGTGAACATTGTCTATAATTATCTCGACATAGACATCATCTCTTGTCAGAACAGCCCCCACGATTCCCGGATCTCTATGATGAAATCCCCTCATCCCATTATACATGTGGTTAGCTAATTTGGCTCCAGCCTCGATTGCTTTTATGGCTTCATCATATGTAGCATTCGTATGACCCATAGCTACTACAATGTTCTTCTCAACTAAGAATTTTGTAACATCTAAGGCTCCCGGGAGCTCTGGAGCTAACGTGACTCTTTTAACAAATCCTTCCCCTATCTTTAATAATTCAGCTATTTCATCAGTATTAGGTGTTCTTAAGAATCGCAGATCCTGAGCTCCGGCCTTCTCCTTACTCAAGTATGGTCCTTCTAAGTGAATTCCTAAAATCTGTGCTCCAGGCACGCCGTTCTTTATAGCATTGACAACAGCTTTTATTGCTTCCTTAATCTTATCCATGGGCGCTGTAACAGTAGTGGGGTAAAATCCAGTGACACCCTTACTTGCCAGAAACCTAGATATCTTTCTTATAGATTCCATTGAAGCATCCATTGTGTCTGCTCCCGCTGATCCATGAATATGGATATCAATGAATCCAGGAACCAAAATTGAATCCCTGTAGTTTAAGATCTCCCCAGCCTCAACATTCACAGAATCACTCGGTTCAATGAACCCTATCCTCCCATCCTCCTTAATTCCCACAGAGTAATTCTTGAGACGTGAAAAAGGTGTAATGATTTCTCCAGCATGGATGATTAGTTTATATTCCAATTCTC
>JAHKLG010000161.1 GCA_029856625.1 Candidatus Njordarchaeota archaeon
AATATAATGTATATTAGAGTAACTCATTTTTGAAAATAAAAGTTCAATTAGAATAAAATCTAATGCTAAAAACTTTAAACCTTACTTTCTCAGTCCGTGAAGTGAGCATTCTTAATTCTGATTCTCTCTATTAATGTTATCAAAAACAAGTGATTCATTTGTGCCCGAATATTTGCCTTAATTCCTCTGTAGTTAGCCTTTGTCTATACTCTTGATCTTTCCAGAGTTTTCTATAATGATAGAAGTACTCATAGAGTTCAAGTTTATCTCTTGTATAGAGTATGATGTGATTATTTATGACATCGATTTTTATGAAGAGTGGCAAGAGCTCAAAAACGCACACATCATAATTCCTTGGTACCATTCCTGCTATTATATTAGCTAAACGTTCCTTATCTCTCGCTTTTGGGGCAACAACACAGATGTCAATATCACTCCTCTCACTCTCCTCTCCTCTCACAATGGATCCAAAAAGCAAAACTGAATGGACTTCGGGGATTCTAAATATCGCCTTAACTACTTGTTTTATTTCTCTAATTTTTCGGTTATCCATTCTCTGACACCATCCAAAGTTTTCAGTAAGGAATCGAGAAGCTCTAGTATACTCTGAAAGGCTTTTTCATCACTCAGCTTATTGTAATGATGCACAAGTCGGTTTCTTAGTCCATTAGCTTCAACTAGTTTTTCTCTCAGCGCTTCATTTATGAGTCCGGCCTCATGAAGGGCTTCTATATTCATGTAATCATCCCTAGGAGGAATTCCTTCATCTTTACACATCATAGCAATAATATCCATAATTGACTCAACAGCCTCTTGAAATGCCTTATATACTGCTAATTTCGTTTTTTCATCATTTACAAAATCCTTCTCAGTGTAACCCGCTATCCATTCATTGATCTGTGATATACGCTTTTCTGCATGCGCAATTTTCTCGTAGTACCTCTTTAACCTTTTTTCACTAATCATTTCATTTCACTCTTAAGGCCGAATCATCTTCCGCTCTTTTGAATAATTCGCTTCGGATTTCAGCTATTTCCAAATAATATTTTGTAGATTATTCGGAATATAATTAATTACCTAAAGAGCAGAGGCAAAGTGATTTTTTATGGATAGCTAAGAAGCTCATTAAAAAAGCAAGAGAAAAAGAGATGAGACTCGCATACGCAAAAGATGATTAATTGATCATTCTATGGAGGTTAAACTTGTGATAAAATATTGCATTAGAAGTGATAATCGCTTTCATTATTTCTTTATTTTTTAAGTTTTGGATACGGTGGGGATTCTTGAGTGCATTCATTGTTTTTAAAATACTAGTTATGAGTATACTCTGTTAAGAGGTATTATGTCTACAGAATTTAGTTCAATCTGATAAGGTGAGATAAAGAACATATTATCCCTATATCACAATCACAAGTCCTGCGCCCCCAATTCCTATTCTCTCTGAGTCCTTCCTCCTTATGTAATCTATTGAGAAGTGCCCACTACAATGTAAGGGGTAAATTTTCCATGGATTATAGCGGAGTACATTATCTAAAGCTTGCTTTGAGGGAGAATGAAAGCCTCCAATCACAATGAATAACTCTCCTCCGATCTCCCTTAAAGCTTTTGTGACGATATTATCAACACCTGGATGGCAACAACCAGTAATAACAATTAGTTTATCATCTTTCTTAATCCCAAGCGCTTGTTCCCATAAGCCAAAACCGGCTCTTAACTCACCTATAATGTAGACATTATCTAAGACTTGACGGGTTTCATGAACAGGGGCTGGTATCAGCCCAAGTTCTCTTATTCTCTGATCAAGGCCTGACTTAGCTGGGAAGAATACAGTAATTCCTCTCCTTATGCGCGAGAAAAGCTTTAGTCCACCTGTATGATCTCCATGAGAGTGACTTATTATGATAAACTCTGTTTTTGATAAATCTATGTTTAATAGTTGAGCGTTCTTACTCAATGCTTGTGGATCAGTGTCTGTGTCAAATAGAAAACGATGGCCATAAGCCTCCACATAAATGCTTAATCCCCAGCGTTTTTCAAGTCCTTTTATGAGAGAATTATTATCCACGAGTACAGTAATCCTAATGTTTTTCATTGAAGATCTCAAGAATACTCCCTCCCGATTCTCCTTAAAACAAATTTAATACCCTTGTAATCCTTCACTACTATTTTCTTTTCTTTGAGCAGTCCTTTAAGTGTTTCTTCGGGGTCTAACCCGAATTTCTCGAGGAACTTATATGCATAATCGATTCGCATTGGGTGTACGGAGATTATTGATAAGAAAGAATCTATAGGATCGCCTACTCCGTGGAATAGTGCTCCCTCATAATGAGTTAACAATTCTACCTTATCTCTTCCAATTCTCTCACTAAAGATTTCATGCGCGAATAATACTTTATCTTCATCAGCTGGTTTAACCCACTTTTCGGCTGGTGGCCTGGTTGGTACCGCAATGTACGCCTTATCGATTCTTAGATTGGATAAGAATGAAGCTATCCCAATAATGTTTTCTCGTGAATCATTAATATTTTTCACGAGCATGGTTTCTGTTATTATTTTCCCTTTATAATCATGAGAGAAAACGGAGATTCCATCAAGTATTCTCTCTAAAACCAACTTTGGATGCGGCCTATTAACAAGCTTCCATATCCCCTGATCAATGGCATCAATTTTTAATGATACGAGGTCAAATAACAATAGGTCTTCTCTAACATCCTCTCTCCATAATAATGATGAATTAGAAATAACTGCTAATGGTATTGTAGTAATATTTTTTATTTCTTCCGCTAAATGACCAAGATTTACATCCAGAGTTGGTTCGCCATCGGGAACTACTGTGATAAAGTCAATCTTAACCGAGAGCCTATTAATTGTCTCTTCGACCTGAGAAATAATCCTTTCTACAGGATAAAACTCGCGCCTATTAATTTCTAGATGAGTAGTTCTCCCTATCTGACAGTAAATACATGAATATGTACAATGCTTAGGAGGGATATTATTTATACCAAGCGACTGCCCTAATCTCCTAGAGGGCACGGGGCCAAAAACAAGTCTTACCATTTATTTTTCACCTTATTATGTGGGGGAGAAAGAATATCTATCACGTCAGTAGGTTACGAGGATATCAAAAATACTTCCCGATAAAGCATAAAAATATTATGCGGGATAATTTAGACTCTGCTTCAATAGATCATTAAATCCCCTTTGTAATACCCAGAAAAATTAATCAAGCATGTTGATTTTGGAGGATTTGTATTATACCAGAAAATTTCGAGGGCGAACTTAAAGATTGTTAACTAAAGAGCAAGAGAGTTTGAATACTCTATGAGAGTAATGAGGAATTCTAATGCATTTTCTTATAGAAGAAGTGACTAAGAGGCCGATGCATGTTTTTATATATTCATGGACTTAGTAAAGTGATTAAAAAGAGAGTGGTAGGAGTGGTGATGGTTCTTTGAACATAAGTGTGAGAAAAGAAATTCTTCGACTACTAAAGGAAGATGAAGAATTCAGATACATGGTAGCGGGACTACTGGGACTCCAAGAAATCATGGAAAAAATAAAAATAATCCTGGAGGAACTAAGGAGCCTTCGCGAGGAGCAGACTAGGATCTGGGAGGAGATCAAGGCTATTAGGCAGGACATGCGAGCCATGCAGGAGGAGCAGGCTCGCCTTCGCGAGGAGCAGACTAGGATCTGGGAGGAGATCA
>JAHKLG010000162.1 GCA_029856625.1 Candidatus Njordarchaeota archaeon
GTTCATGGAGTATTTAAGATGGGAGGAGCACTCCCATCCCCACTCGAAATTTGGAGTACTATTAATAAGGTGATGTGATTGCCAGTTAAGTATGTCGAGAGTCATATATGGGATAAATATCTGAGAACTGATCGTCTTCCCCATATCTGGTGTCCTGGTTGTGGTATTGGAAGTGTCTTAAGTGCATTTCTTCAAGCAGTAGAGAAAGCTAACATAGATCCAAAAAAACTGGTTGTTGTTTCGGGAATAGGATGTACGGGTCGTGTAGCTGGTTATATTAAAGTTGATTCGTTCCACACTACGCATGGAAGACCTATCCCCTTCGCAATGGGCTTAAAGTTGGCGAGACCAGATCTCCACGTAGTTGTTTTTAGTGGTGATGGAGATCTTGTGACGATCGGTGGTAATCATCTCATACATGCCGCTAGGAGGAATGTGGATATTCTAGTCATCTGTGTCAATAACTTCAATTACGGTATGACTGGAGGACAAGTAGGAGCTACAACTCCTGAGGGAGCATATACTACCACGACTCCCTATGGTAACCCCGAAAGACCATTTAACTTGCCATACTTATTGGCGGCTGCTGGCGCTGTATATGTTGCTCGATGGACTTCCCTACATGTTAGGAGATTAGCTTGGTCTATTACTGAAGCCTTCCAGAAGAAAGGCTTTAGATTTATTGAAGTCTTGTCTCCATGCCCCACAGCCTATGGTCGTAGAAATAGGATGCCCGATGCTCTTGAGATGCTGAAGTTCTTTAGAGATAACTGTGAGATAAGAGATTTCGCTGATCCTAAGGAAGTAGACATTGTACCAGGTAAGAAAATAATTCTCGGAAAATTCGTTGATATTGCTGAGGAAAAAAAGACTTTCGAGGAGAAGATCTATGAATTAATAAATAAGTATAGGAAGGTGTGAAACGATGAGAAAGGAGATAATCATCTGTGGGTTTGGTGGGCAAGGAATAGTTCTGGCCGGTTATATTCTGGGATACGCGGCTGCTGTAAAAGCGGGATTAGAAAGCTCATTCGTTCCCAGCTATGGTCCGGAAGCTCGCGGAGGAGAATGCGCATCAAGAATCGTAATTTCGGATGAGAAAATTGATTATCCCTTTATTGAAGGAGCTGATATATTAATCACAATGTCCCAGCCAGCGTATAATAAGTATGTTGAGTTCCTTAGAGAAAATGGAATCCTTCTTTACGATAGTGATTTAGTGACCCTAGATAGTAGGGCTAAAAAAGCCTCTAAAGTATACGCTATACCAGCTACCAGAATTGCTGAAAATTTAGGCAATAGAATCGTAGCAAATATCGTTATGCTTGGATTCTTCTCAGCTGTTACAAAAGTTATTGATTATGATCACCTAAAAGAAGCCGTAGCTGATAGAGTTCCTCGTAGATTCCTTGAATTAAACCTAAGGGCTTTTGATGCAGGATATGAATATGGATTAAAGATCTTAAGAGAAAAGAGAGCACTTCCCAGAATAAGCTGAGAGAAGAACTAATTTTAATAGAAAAATAAAAATGTGAGATTATCAGATGTATAATTTGAATAGTCTTAAGTACTGTTTGAAGAATTGTTATCGAATTACCTCTTCGACTGGTCTCCACCACATTTTTTTAGTGCCAATTTTTGCTCTTTTCTTCCACCTCTTCGTTTTGGGTTCCTTATCTATATAATCGAGGAGGAGATCAATTTTCTTAACAACATCGTCGTAATCCTCTTGACCGATCTTATTGTCCTCTAGATACCTCTTTGCGAAGAGCTTCACCTTCTTAAGGTTTGTTGTTGCATCATACCAGAAGCCCCAGTCGTCTGCTAGTATCTTAGCAATATACTTAGCATTTATTACTTCTCGTTCATCGGTCTCTCCAATATCATGCGCTCTGAAAAGAACTATCAGATCTTTAATATCTTTTTCGTTGATTTCGTGGATCTGAAGTTTCTCTAATACGAGATCGGAAAGAGGAATTGTTGGGCTGTCAAGTTCTAATCTTCCCTTACCTGGAGCTTTGCCAAAGAAGATATCATGGCTAAATTCTAGTGCATCAAAGAATATGTCTGAGTGATACCAGTTTTTGGGATGATAAAATATTAGCCTTTTATGACCAAATAATAGATTGATGCGCTTATCTGGAATAAAGCCAATATCTTTCTCAAAGAATTTTTCTATGAGCTTTTTTTGCTTGCTGTAACCGACGAAATCGATATCGCTAAAATTTTGCTTACCCTCTCCTAATCTTCCTAGTCTCTTATGAAGCTCTTCAAAATCTTTACTATGAATCCTAATAGCCACTGCTCCAATGACTCTAATAATTATTCCTTTCTTTTGAGCCTCATTCACTATCCTATAAGCATCATTAATAAAGACTTCATCTGGAACAATTTCTTTCGGCTCATGAGCCATACTTCAACCCTCGACCTTCCACCAGCGTTCTAATCCTTTATGAGGATCGATATCTATGATGAAACCTCGCAGAATACCCTCAACATATTCTGAGCCTGGATTAACAACCACAGTTCTCCCGATTTTATCAGCAGCGTAGCTCTCATGGATGTGTCCATGAAGACCCATTAAAGGTTGGTATTTCTTGATAAATTTCCTAACGCTCTTAGAGCCAACGTGCTCCCTAATTTGCTCTCCTAGTACATATACTGGTTTCAAATTCTTGTCTAACTTTGGAGCTAGATCAAGTCTTGTTCCATATGGTGGGCAGTGGAAGTTTAGAAGGACATGATCCCAATCAACCGTCACTAGATCTACTAATTTCTCCATCCTCTTCCAAAGCCCTTTCTCGCTATCCTCTCGTGGTGTATTCCAAGGAGTTGGGTTCACATAGTCAAAGCTTATAATCTGATAACCCGGCAGGCTGTTAAGTTCTACAGCCTTTCCTAGAGGGTAGATTATTCTACCACCAGATTCTTTCTCAAACTTCTGGATTACTGGATCAATACAGAATTCGTCATCATTTCCAGGCATAACAATGACTTCCACGTTCTCTGGTACTTTCTCAAGCACCATGTTTAACCATTCCTCCATCCTCTCCGTCATAACCTTCGCGAATAATTCTTCAAGCTTCTTAGGATTATTCTGGTACTCTTGGACTTCATCAGGCGTCATCTCAACAGCGTAATAACCAGTTTCTCCAATCTTATTTTTAAGCTCCTCAACCTCTTCACGAGACTTTAATTCCCAAGTCTTGCCAAGGAATTTAGCCGTCCACTTATCCCCTCTATCTATTATGGGAATTACGCTTTTTCCAGTAAGATCACCCGCTAGAATAAGCACATTAACGTTCTCTATAGTATACGGAACGTTTATCCATTTTCTCCAAACCTTATTACTTCCATGCACATCTGTTGCGAAGTATATTCTAGTCACGAATACTCACCATTATGCATTTTAAAGGAAAAGATGCACTTTTCCTATTTTTAAGTTTTCCTTTGTACGAGAATTGAAAAATTCGAAAAATAAAGTTAGTTAGTTGATTAATTTTTAATCAAAATTATTAGCGCTAGCCATTATCTAATTTTTACATATCTTTCTTCCTCTCACTTTAAATATGTTGAGACTTTATCTCTTAATTTTTATATCATTTTTAGAAATGGTTATATTATATTGTCTAAATTTGAGAAGAATAAATAGTGTTGTTTATTCAACTTTCTATTCATTA
>JAHKLG010000163.1 GCA_029856625.1 Candidatus Njordarchaeota archaeon
ATCAAACCAACCACATTCCCTTCAAGATTTGTTATTCCAGCTATATTTGATATTGACCCATTAGGATTGGCCTCATCACATATTTCCCCATTCTCTGTAGAGTAACGGAAAACGACTTGATCATTTTCCTCAAGCTCTCGTAAATCTTTAGGATCTATATAATAACGACCTTCCTTATGAGCTATTGGCATCCTTAGAACGCTTCCCTTCTTAATAATTCTAGTAAATATTGTTCTATTCGTCTCAACTCGCACATTAACCCATCTGCAAATGAATAAGAGATTATCATTAGGTAGGAGGGCTCCTGGCAATAATCCTGCCTCAACAAGTATTTGGAAACCATTACATATCCCTAAAACGGGTTTCCCTTCCCGAGCCATTTCCTTAACATATTTCATGGCTGGACTATGAGCCGCGATAATCCCTGCTCTTAAATAATCACCATAGGAGAAACCACCGGGTAGAATTACAGCATCCCAATCACTTGAATTGAATTCTTTATGCCATACGAGACGAGCGTCTACTCCTATAACGTTTCTAAGGACATATACAACATCTAAGTCACAATTAGAACCAGGGAATTTCAGTACAGCCACACGAATATTCATTCTTTAATCCCTCGTATCTCCACCCTATAAGTATGAGCCACTGGGTTGTATATTCTAAGATCATTGCACGCTTTGAAAGCGATTTCTTTAGCCTCCTCCTCATTTTTGGCCTCAATTTCCATCATCAGAAGCTTGCCCACTCGCACCTTTTTAACGCAAGAAAAATTGCTCCTCAGCAATAAATCTCTGTGAATAGTTTCTCCCTCAGGATCCTTGGCGAGAGGTTTATTAGTTATTAAAATTTCCACAAGATACACAGGCATTTTACGGAACCTCCTCAAGTACTATTCTCCTATAACACTCTTTGTAAGCCTTGAGAACCTCGCTCAATGGCTCTCCTTTTCTATAAAGATCCTTATCCAGTATCCTGCCAGTTTTAGAGTCCCATAACCTCATAGTGTCCCCTGTTAGCTCGTCTCCAAGAATAAGATCTCCATTTAAATCCCAACCATACTCAAGCTTAAAATCAACTAAGGTAATCCCTACTCGTGCTAAAAAATCCTTGAGAACATCATTCACCCTACGAGTAATCCTCTTTATTTCATTGAGCTCATCTTCTCTCACGATTTCGAGAGAAATTATATGCTCCTCTGATAAGAATGGATCCCCAAGCTCATCATTCTTAAGGAAGAATTCAATTATTGGCCTATTAAGCTTCTGTCCCGGCTTAAAGAGCGGAACTCTCTTAATAAGACTCCCATAAGCAATATTTCTGCAAACAACTTCAAGTGGAATCATTTTAAGTCTCTTAGCTAGGATTGTTCTCTCATCCACTTGTTCTATGAAGTGAGTAGCGATGCCGTTCTTTTCTAGAATGGTGAAGAGCTTAGCAGATATAGCGGCATTAAGAATACCCTTAGATGCGATAACATCGTGTTTCTTACCATTAAATGCTGTTAAATCATCCTTAAACTCAATCAAGACTTTATCAACCTGATTAGTTTCATATAAACGCTTTGCTTTCCCCTCATAAATAAGCTTAAGCTTTTCTGGGACAGTCAGCGTGGTCATAAATGAACCCACAAATATTTCCTTAAATTCATGTAAAGATGGTAATACTATATAATCATAATTTTACAAGATATTGTTAAAGCATGAGTGGACTTTAACAAGAATCTGTTAAAGATAAAATTTAATATGAGTATTTCAACAAAAAATGTGTTTAAAAGAAAACATTCCCTTACTTATTCATGAGTGATTTTGATGAATATTCACGAGCGTTTACTCGTTATTGATTTCGGTTCCCAGTACACTCATTTGATTTGTAGGCGGGTTAGAGAGCTTAAAGTGAGAAGCGAGCTTATTCCTTGGGATAGGTTTAGTATTGATCTTATCGAAGAAGATGTTAAGGGAATCATTCTATCTGGTGGCCCTAAGAGCATTTACGAGGACGATGCACCTACAATTGATCCCTATATATTCACTTATGCAAGGAAAAGAAAGATTCCTATCCTCGGGATATGTTATGGACATCAGTTGATGGCTCATCTACTCGGTGGTGATGTATCTAGAGGTAAGAAGAGAGAATATGGGCCAGCCATACTAGAAATTGTGGGAGAGAGTAAGCTCCTTACTGGATTGCCTAAGAAGTCTAGGGTATGGATGAGCCATGGTGACTTGGTCATTAAGCTTCCAAGTAATATGAAGATTAGTGGAAGAACGGAGAACTGTCCAATTGCTGCCTATGAATCGATTGATGGCCTATTTTTTGGTGTTCAATTTCACCCAGAGGTTAAGCATACCGAGTACGGTATGAAAATACTTGATAATTTCCTTAAATTATGCGGATTCAGAAGAGATTGGGTCATCTCAGATATCATTAATCAAAAGATTAAGGAGATAAGACAGAGAGTGGGTGGATCTAGAGTTTTACTAGCAGCTAGTGGTGGGGTTGATTCTACTGTTACCGCTAAACTTATTCATGAGGCTATTGGGGATAATCTACATTTAGTTTTTATTAATACTGGTTTTCTCCGCGAGGGGGAAGTGGAGTGGGTTCTTAACATGCTGAGGAACCTAGGGTTTAAAAATATTCATTACGTTGATGCTTCAGATAGGTTTCTTAAGGCGTTATTAGGAGTTGAGCACCCAGAAGAGAAGAGGAAAATATTTGCTCGTATTTATGCAGAGGTTCTAGAGGAGGCTGCTAAAAAGCTCGAAAGAGAGTATGGAAGATTCCGTTTCCTAGCCCAAGGTACGATTTATCCAGATAGAGTAGAAAGTGGGGCTACAAGCTCTACTACTGATAAAATAAAAAGCCACCATA
The DNA here is from genome assembly GCA_029856625.1 of Candidatus Njordarchaeota archaeon. Classification (GTDB taxonomy): domain Archaea; phylum Asgardarchaeota; class Njordarchaeia; order Njordarchaeales; family Njordarchaeaceae; genus Njordarchaeum. The sequence goes on from JAHKLG010000163.1 coordinate 2,875, forward strand.
ATGTAGTAATGCCTACTCTTTCCTCCCTAGAAAAACTTGAGCCTCTTGCAGATTTCTACAAAGATGAAGTAAGGAAAATAGCTAGATTACTGGGTATTCCAAAAGAGGTTTGGGGGCGACATCCATTTCCTGGGCCAGGACTACTTGTTAGGATACTCGGCTCTATTACTGAGGAAAAAATAAGAATAGCTAGGAGGGCTCATAAGATTGTTGAAGAGGAAGCTAAGAAATGGGGAATCTATGATGAATTATGGCAAATCTTCCCAGTAGTCCTTGATTCTAAAGCGGTTGGTGTTAAAGGGGACGCTAGATCATACGAATACATTGTTGCTATAAGAGCTGTTAAGAGCGAGGACGCCATGACAGCAGAATTCGCTAGGTTACCATGGGAATTCCTAGAACACGTAGCAAAGAGGATAGTTAATGAAGTGGAGGGCGTTAATAGAGTAGTCTATGACGTAACTCATAAACCTCCAGCAACCATAGAATATGAATAAATTCTCAGAACCGCCTGAGCTCATCACTCCAGTCGGCTCCCAAGGGGGCTCATCATCGTCTAATGAATGTCTTAACATACTAGTTAAGGATGCATCATAATCAGGAATAGTACTAAGGGAAGCTTTTAAAATTATAACTAAACTAGATCAAGTAAGAGTGGATATACCATGGAAAGACTAGCATAAACTTCTAAGATAAATTCATCATTCCTAGTAAGCATCATTCCTGCCCCTCCTTACATGCGTCGCACACGTCTTTACCTCCTTTCTTCGCCTCAGACACATAGACAAACTCGCCATCTAAGGG
>JAHKLG010000164.1 GCA_029856625.1 Candidatus Njordarchaeota archaeon
GAAAAAGAGCGTATAGGAATTCCTCATAATTTTTTCTTAATAATAACCATTCCAATCATATTTTTGCAGAATGAAAATCATATCTCATTTCTTGACGATTTAATGGTTGAAGTAAGATTTAAGTAAGAAATATTTCTTACTTGAAAAGCAGGTGAAAAAAGTGCGGGTCAAGGTTTCAAGTAAGGGACAAATAGTCATTCCCAAAGAAATAAGAGAGAAACTTGGAATAACTAAGGGTACGATTTTAAGCATCAAAATAGAAGGTAAGAGAATTATTCTGGAGGCGGTTCAAGAACCACCTAAGGAGATCTTTGTGAAAGTGGGATCGGAACTCACGGAGAAGATTCTAAAAGAAGCCAAAACTACAAGTGACAAAGCACGTGCGCTCTTAAAGGCATTAGGTGTCGTGGATGATAGTTCTTGATAGTAGCGTCGTCATAGAATATATAGATTTAGAAGGCGAACTTCATGAGACTGCAAAAATAATCTTTGAAAATCTGAACCAGGGGAAATTGACTGGGCTACTCCCTCATCCTGTTCTTGTTGAAACATATTATGTTGCTCAGCGAATATACGAAAGAGTAAATCCCTACAATGCAAAGAAGAAGGCAATGCTGTTGGTTAATTGGCTCTATTCTCATCCTCACTTAAAAGTGGTAGTAGATACAATTAATTTGGCAATATTAGCGGGAGATATAAAACTAAAACTACGCTTAGCGTTGACAGATTGCTACGTACTCGCGGTATCCAAAATGTATAACGCTAAAGCAGTGTTTAAAAAAAGAGAAAAAGAGATGCAAAACATAATTGAGGAACTTGAAGGGAACTTCGATGTAATCTTTCTTGAAGACTACAAAGAATAATTCTTAAGGGATTTTATCTGCTAAGTAGGTGTAATCAAAATTTCTAATGCTTCAAACAAAAATTGTGTGACATATATTTATAATACGGTCATTGCTACTGAAAACTTGTAAGAAATAAGAACACAAAATTTCTTCCAAACTATATAGGGCTTTGATGAAATAAAAATATGAGAAAATCCTGAGTTGCTGATCATCTATTTGAAATATATAGTATTTTCACTATATTCATTAGTCGAATTTTCAGCTATATAGTGACTCATTGGAAGGTGTTTTTGATTGCATATTGTTAAGCATGGTCGTGATTTCGCTTTTCCAGACTATAAACCAAATTACCCGAGAAGCCCAGATTATAAGCTCGAGCACGTAAAAGCTGAGATCAAGGTATACGTGTTTGAGAAGAGAATTGAGGGAAAAGCAGCTCTAAGGCTTAAGAGTTTAAAGAATGGATTAAGCACCATTGAATTAGATGCCGTGGATATGTCGATAAGATCTGTAAAGATGAATAATGAAGTAATAGATTATGACTATGATGGATACACCATAAGAGTTATCTTACCTAAAAAGTTATCCCGAGGAGACACAGTAGAGATAATCATTGATTATGAGGCCAGACCTAAGAAAGGACTATACTTCGTTCTCCCAGATAAGTACTATCCCAATCGAGTTCCACAGGTATGGTCTCAAGGGGAGAGTGAGGACAATAGGTATTGGATCCCCCTCTATGATTATCCAAACATGAAGTGCACATCTGAGCTAATAATTATTGCTCCGAAGGAATTTACTGTTGTCTCGAATGGTAAGCTACTTTCTGTTGAAGAAGAAGGAGATTGGAAGCGTTGGCACTGGTTAATGGATAAACCTCACTCCACGTACCTTATAGCGGTGGCTATAGGTCTCTTTGATTATGAAGAAGAAATTGTGGATGGAATTCCTCTCCAGTACTACGTACCTAAGGGGAGAAAAGACGATATAAAGAGAAGTTTTGCGAGAACACCAGATATAATAAGGTTCTTTAGCGAGTATCTTGGTGTACCATATCCCTGGGATAAATACGCGCAAGTGTGTGTAAGTGAATTCGTTGCTGGAGGTATGGAGAATACTACCATAACAATCTTAACAGATAGAACATTGCATGATGAGAAGGCTCATATGGATTTTGAAAGTGAGCCTTTGGTCGCTCATGAAGCTGCTCATCAATGGTTTGGCGATTTAGTCACCACGAAGGATTGGGCCAATATTTGGATTAACGAGTCCTTCGCTACATACCTAGAAGCAGTATATAGGAGACACTGGAAAGGGAATGATGAATTCATATATAGGCTTATAGAAGGTCTCGATGCTTATCTTCGAGAATATAATACGAGATACGCGCGCCCAATAGTTACTCGATTATTTAAGTATCCATCAGAGGTCTTTGATAGGCATAGTTATCCTAAAGGAGCGTTAGTATTGCACACATTAAACAACCTAGTTGGTGAAGAAACATTTCGCATTATATTGAAGAGATTTCTAGAGAAATACAAGTTCTCAAATGCCGATACGGAAGATTTCCGAAAAGTGATCGAAGAGGTCACTGGTAAAGACTTTGAGTGGTTCTTTGACCAGTACGTTTATAATGCTGGGCATCCAGAGCTCGCTATAAACTACAAGTACGACCCAGAGTTAAAACAACTAAAAATAAGTGTACGACAAGTTCAGAAGGAGGATAGCTGGGATGAATACAAACTTCCTCTCGAGATAAGAGTTATAACAAAGAATGTGTCGAGAAAATATAAATTCTGGATAGAGAGGAAAGAACAGGTATTTTATATCCCACTGGACGAGAAGCCCGAACGAGTATGTTTTGATCCCGAGTTCAAAGTCTTCGCAGTACTTAAGATAGACCAAGGACCGGAGCAGTGGATACGCCAATTAAAATGCGAGCATGTCTATTGTAGAATCTTGGCGGCTCGAGCATTGGCGAAATTTAGAAGTTCTAAAGTGGTTGAGGAGTTAAAGAATGCTGTGATGCATGATGAGTTCTGGGGTGTAAGTTATGAGGCGGCGTTATCATTAGGAAAAATAGGTATAGAGGAGGCATTACTAGCCCTATTAGAGTGTTTAAAGACTGTTAAGCATCCAAGAATTCGCAGGGGAATAGTGAGGGCACTAGGTAATTTTAGGGATGAAAGAGCAGCAAAAGCCCTAAGCGAGGTACTCGAGAACTCAGAGGAGAGTTATTATGTAAGAGCAGAAGCGGCTGAAAGCTTAGGAAAAACAAAATGGCAAAAGGCATATGATTATCTCGTTAAACACATTGATACGCCCTCGCATAATGATGTAATAACTATAGGTGTGATAAGAGGATTAGCTGAGCTAGGAACAGAAGAAGCATTTAAGGTGATTAAGGAATACACAAAACTAGGAAAGCCTACATTTGTTAGGATAGCAGCCATAATAGCGATGGCTAAATTTCCGGAGAAGAGAGAGGCTATCGATATTATTCTTGAAGCAAGTAAAGATGAGAATAGTAGGATTCGAGGAGCAGCAATAGCGGCTGCTGCTGAGTTAATGTCGCCGAAGCTTCTTCCAATGCTGGATAAAATCGCGTCAGAGGACTTGAGTGATGGATTGAGAAGAAGAGCGAGAAAAGTAGCAACAAAGATTAGGAGAGCATTAGAGAAAGGTGTTGGATATAAGCTACTAAGGGAAGAAATCGAGAAGATCAAAGAAGAGAATAGAAGACTATTGGATCGTTTAGCTAGACTAGAAACGAAGCTATAATTCTTTCCTCTC
>JAHKLG010000165.1 GCA_029856625.1 Candidatus Njordarchaeota archaeon
AAGGGGCCTTGATGAGACTCCTTCATAAACGCAGACTTTTAGCAGTGATTGTGTTAATAAGCATAGCTTCTTCAGCAGTAATCCTTGCACTGCCTAGGATTCTTGATGCTATATCTCTAATGACGATAAAAAGTGTGTTCTTGATAAGTATAGACATTAGAAAACGGATATACGGTTCGGGAGATACTATATAACTGCGCAAATAATTGCGATGCTTCCTAACGGCACTGAAGCGACTATATATGCCAGCCCGCTCAAGTATTACAGAATAATCTTGGACCCTTATCAAAATGCGATCTTTCGAGAAGTTGTTGATTCTTGGATCGAGTATTTCAGCAACGCAACGGATAAGGATGTTATCAAAGTAGCTCTCTTCCTCTCCCTATGGATCGTGAATAAGGACAATCCTAGAGAATATTATAGGTTGATTCCCGAAAGAACAATACTCTATAATCCATTCGAGATCCTTAAAACACGAAAAATATGGAGAATTAAGCTCGGAGAAAAAGATTTTAGGATGTATCAAACCAATACATCGCTATCTGATTTGAAAAGCTTTAAGGGATCATCTGGGGCAATAACACCCGCGCCCCGCATCAGTTATAGATGGTTCTTAAAGATAAGATGGCCGAGTGAAAAAATCTATACCGAGATCCCCGTTATCATCTTTAATAATATTGATAATGTGAGCGGGAGTATCTTTGGAGTATTCTATTTTTGCCCAGGTATCTACGGGCTTAGTTTTAGTACTACCTTTGCTTATGGTTTAAGAATATACGACTTAGCCAAAAATAAGGAATACGATAAAATAAATCTTGATGTAAGGATTGGGGGATACTGTATATCAAGAGACTTATGCTTAATGGAGCATATTAGTTATCTCAGTGGTAATAGGCAGGAGTATATCTACATAATTGGTTCTCCTATCTACTATCTCTACGAAGAATACCTTATCGCTTATGATTCCCATGGTAATGTGATATATAAAGAGCCGACTGGAAATGAAATGATTAAGACGTATATTTGCGATATTAAATACCCATCACCTACTAGTGTGGGTAAAGAGGATGGCTTACCAAATCTTATGAATATTCTCTTCATGGGTACTACGATAGAGCCTTTATTCTTGGATGCTGGATCTTTAGCTGATGGGGATTTAGAACCTGGGGAGGAAGAAGCTCTCTCATTTATTAAGTGGCATTTTGACCTTTATGATTATCACTTAAGTATGGCCATCCCTATTGGAGCTCTCATAGCCAGTATTTTGCCGAGACAAATGAGCTTTCTCTCTCCCGTATTAGCTGGACTTGGAGTATTCATGGATTATGAGGATGGAATTATAAAAAACGAGGGGAAAGTAAATGCTGAGAGCTATAATGTTACTGAAGATGTCTATATCACTATAAGTAGGTACACTTACGAAACAAGCCTTGGTCCTCTTGATATCCCACTAGGAGTCTACTTTCTTTTCGATACCGAAGAAGTACAACCACATGACCATTACCTTAATTTATACGTCTTTACTAAGAATGGGTGGGTTAACAAAACTTCATTAAACATGTCTTCTATTAAAAATCAGGACATCACTCTCGACCTTAAACTATCCCATATTCCCACTACCCTGAATGGTAAATTCCTCTTTAGGCTTGCTGGACAAGCTCTAACCCTCTCCTATATTGATCATGTCCAACTTCTCGCGGTTCTTAAGAATAACTCCATCGTCGCTCTTCCATTAGTCTCAGCGATTCATAATGCTTATGGAGACGTCCTTCCATGGCTCATAAATTCGGATGATCTCCGGATACCGTGTGTGGGCTCTCTTCATACCCCCTCAGGGAACCATGAAATATTCCTAGAGTTCGATTCTCTCGACTTACTATCAGAGATTACAAGTTTGATTTTCCAGATAGAAGGACATAGTGTATTCTGAGAAGAAAAGCTTACTCATTAAATCTATGAAAAGATGTTAATAGATAAAAACTAGATAAAAGAAAATGGATAAATTTGAAAAGTTCATGAAATAGAGGTCAGAGAAACGGTAAAGGGTGTGAATTAGTGAGTCACAAGCCAGTACTTGTTTTAACTCTTCTTTTCATATCTATTTTCTTGAGCCCTCTTGCCATGAATGCTGAGAATGAGGAGGATTATGATTGGCTCTTCCAACTCATAGATGAGGATCCGAGTAGCGCATATAATTTTGCATGGACGATCTCTAATATCACGCTTGACTATGATACTGTTGGGTATTCATATAGGGTAGCTGGATCTTACGGAAGTGAGAAGGTTGCATCCTATATAGCGGATCTCCTCACCCAATGGGGTCTCAACGTTACAATACATAGTTTTGACTTCATTAATTGGAATATAGATGAGAGACCAATTATTAGAATTAAAATCAATAATGAAACTTTTGAAGAAACCATATATCCAGCTCATTACTCTTATGGTACACCAGTGGAGGGTTTGAACTCCACAATTGAGATACTACCTCTTCCAGAGAATTTTACTTATGACCCCTTACCCTCCGATATAAAAGCTATATGGGATGCCACAAATATCTCAAACAAGATTGTTCTGATTGGAAGAGAGGTAAGGTTTAATCATTACTGGTTTGCTGAGTTTTACAAAAAATTATCAGATGAGAGACCAATTGCTATTCTTTACACATGGGCGACAAAAGATTTCGAGAAATATCCTTTCTTCTTCTCCTCAACTGGAGGAAGAAATCTAGAAATATTTAGGGAGTTAAAGATACCTATAGCGTGGATTCCTAAGAACCTTACTAAAAAGATAGTAGAGGCAAGAACCAATGGTTTTGAAATCAATGCAACTATAAGAGTTCCCATAATCGAGAGAAAAGGAAAGGTCAAAAATATTATAGGAACTATAGAGGGACGAAACAAAAACTTGACAATCCTCATAACTGCACACTACGATAGTGTAATGACTGGTGGATTAGCGGATAATGCTGCGGGTACTGCTGGGTGTTTAGAGCTAGCATGGGCATTCATGCAGGCGCTTAGGGAGGGAATATACCAACCACCCGTAAACCTCACATTTGTCTTCTTCACAGCTGAGGAGGCCGGATTAATTGGTTCGCTCAAGTTCTATGAAGCTTATTTAGATTATCTGGAAACCTCTGTGATTGGGGTAATTAATCTAGATACCTTAGGAAGTTATATTTTAGAGGTCTCTAGAAGCAATTATGAGCTCAGATTTCTCGGAAAAAGTTATTATATTCATGATTTCGTTGTTGCAGCTGCCCATGAATTAGGTCTTGAGATGAGCATTTTCAGCGATGAGATACATTCGGATGATTCTACTTTCGAAAACCCATTAGCTGTGATTAGTTTGGTCAAGAATTGGTGGCCAGACTTAGAAATCTCGATCACTAGAGTAATTAACATACCAGCTGCAATGATCGGCTCTTGGCCATACCTACCTTGGCAGGGGGATTACAAGGGAAGAGTGGGATGGATCCATACTCCCTACGATAATGCTACTAGCACTGAAGTATATGATTGGGTCAATCCATCCCGGTTAGAAACACAGATCAAAGTAGCTGGTCTTGCATTATTGAACATACTGAAACTCTATACCCCTCCAGAAGAACAAAGAATCC
>JAHKLG010000166.1 GCA_029856625.1 Candidatus Njordarchaeota archaeon
CATCTTGTTGAAGCTAGCTTGTAGGGTTTTTCTTAGTTCTCTTAATTCGCGGATGATTATTGATTTTTCAAGCTCTGGCAATATTGATTTTGCCAATTTCTCTAAGATATCCGGTCTTTTTGTTATCTCATCAACTATTTTTTCGGGAGTGCTCATTATCTTACGCCTCAAAATTTTCCAGATCATGAATCCCGCATTGTGGTTTATATCTGAAGAGTCTCTACATACTTGTTTACTAGTGCTGGTGCTATTTATAGGTTCATACTTATTCTTATTATGCAAGTAATGCTTTTTGTATACAGAAAAATTAGCCAGTATTGTCCCCTAATCAGCTATATCCCGTAAACTCAGCCATGACTCCATTATTTCAGTGAGGGCATCTAACCTTGGTGCGTCTGGTATCCTCCCATCATAGTCATATGACTTATTCGCGCTACATCAGAATTATTCTGGCTTTGCCGCTACTTATTTATCTTCTTTTACTTACTCTCTTTGCGTTGGCAATTGTAGGGCTTCCCATTCTATCATTTTCCGTTTTTTGCTCCTTCATCTTCTTCTCTGCAATCACTATTTCTATCCCCGATAAGACTTCATCTTTCATCAGCATGATCGGACTATTAATAATTAGCATCCTTTTAACATTATTATTGCTGTTCTCTCTCGGCTTCATAGCTATTATCATAGGATTAACGCATCATCTTCCAATACTTTACGGTATTACAATGTTCCTCTGGACAGCACTACTGGAGCTGAAATTCGGCAAGAAAGATATAGTGCTTCCTTTTAAAACAGGTGAACTGATTATTCTATTCGCGATCCCTTCTCTCGCGGTAATTATATCCGCTTACTGGAGAGCGAGTATTTATCGATTCTGGACCCCAGATGAAGCTATTTACCTCCTAAGAGCTCATCTACTTCTAAACGAGAAGATATTTCTTCCCGCAACTGCTAATTTCTCAAGGATAACTGCGTATTGGAAGGGACGATGGTTATGGATATCTCTTCTAAGTATATCGATTTTATTATTCCAAGATCCATTTGTCATTAATTATATTTCTGTGGCATTGATCACGTTGGGAGCTTATGGTATTTTATTAATAATTCTTGAACGGAGACATTGTTTTCTCTCTCTTATTCTTATGATTCCTCTCATCACTTGCCCAATAATTTTGATAATATCGTCGTTTCTTCTCCCAGACACTCTCTATGCTGGATTAGCCCTCTCTTCTACATTTTATTTGCTCAGGAGCTTCGAAATAATTCCCCAAACCCTCAATAGATCTTCCTCATATATCAGAGTCGATTACCGAAGCTTCGCGATATCAGTTCTAATCATGGGTTGGAGTTTACTTGCAAAGCTTAATCTTACGCTACCACTAACCTTTTTATTCGTGCTCCTGTTCTTGTACGTGAGAATGAAGAAACATATTCTCTCGAATTGGTTCCTGCGATTTACTAAAATTATTATTTACACAGCACTTTTTTACGAAATTTTCATCGACTTGCCCTTTGCTCTTTATGACTTCTTTAAAATCCAGATAGTACCGTTTCAATGGATTACGCTCTCAGGAAAGTTATTGATCTTTGGATCCATTCTAACAAGTTTCTTTGCACTATTTTACCCCCATCCAAGAAGATCCTCTAAACCGATTTATTCTAATCCTCCAACCCAACTCTTGTTCAATTTTGAAGTCTTATTGGAGCCTCCAATCTTCACTTACTTCTCGATAGCTTCTCTCCTTTACCTCCTAGAATTCATCGTATCAAAAGCTCCTAACACGATAGAGGGGGGTCTCAGTAAAATTCACGAAAGAGCCCTTCAAGTCGTAACATTGAGCGGTCTCATTATTGGCTATTTGTTCCACACAACCTGGAACATGTGGTGGGACATACAACGAAATCTCTTATTCATTTTAGTCCTAACGTACTTAATAGGTGTAGCCTGGCTTCTCCAATTATTCACTGATGTCGGGGGAATCCCAAATCTGGATTTTCATAGCTTTCTCTCCTTCTTATCCAAGAATATTCGATTTATCGCTATCGCATCATTACTTTATTTAATCGAGAATACAGTAGTTGAGAGCCATAAAGGTAACTTATTCATCTTTAACATGGTTAGACCTATTAGCTACTTAAACGCATTGTTAATAAGCGTATTTCTTTTTTACATTGTTCTCGTTTCTTATACACTTCTTAGCATTGGATGGGATCGATTAAAAGTAAGGCTGCCTTGTATTCAACGATTATTGAATAAGCATCTTCTGCTTGGATTCTTCCTCTTGGTATTGATTATAGCCTCTATGCTAAATAATTTTAATGTGCTTAGAATAGCATCTGGGAATAGTTATTATATCCATACTGATGATGCATATCACTTAGACAAGGTTAGGGAATTCATTCACCAGAACGCAGCTGGCTCAATCATTCTCACAAATATCTATAGTTTATTAAGCGATTATAGTGCTCGTAGCGATTTCATTATTTTAACTTACCCTTTCATTAATGAGGAGGCCAAGCTCCTATTTTCTCTTAACTTGTCAACCTACATAATAAACCATACTGCACCCGCTGTTACTTGGCCCTTATACGTCTATGGTATCTCAGCAACTTTCATGCACTTCATTAACAACTTCCTTAACGCCACATTGGTATTTTACGATTCTCAATTTAAGATCTACAGGATTAATGGTAAACCCTTAAAGATCTCTAATCTGCAAAAGAAGATACACGTCTCCTTCAAGTTTTTTAATTTCTCAAACATCGAGATATTGATTAAGCTCCCCAGCGAGTTAAAAAAGAGTAGACTTTTCGTTATTATTACTACAATATTTTTCACTAGGATCTTCCAGCTCAACCCGGGAAACACCACTAATGGTTATGGGAGAATCCTCCTAGAGAAATCAATTAAGTTGCCTAATGGTATTAAGAGGTTCTCTCCTAGTTATGAGGCTGCTAGATATGCACGTGTAATTATCCTTGATGCTAATGGTTCCATTCTTTACGTAGGTTCTCATAGTGTTTATAGTTTTACCCCCCTCCAGCTCTTCATTAGTTTTATACCCATACTTCTCCTCTTCATCTTTCTCCTTTCCCCAGCACCGATAGCTCTTCTTTCTAAGATTAATAAATTCCCATCCCTCCAATTCTTCTGATGAATCAGTATGTCTCTATTGAGAGTCTGCGATCCTGACGTAATCATGAGTAATGCGGCTTTAATCCCAATAAGAATGCTTTTCCTTATGATGCTAATACTAAAGCTTGAGCCAATAAGAGAGACAGTTTAAGGTGAAGCCATTTTTAAGAACAACGTGCATGCATTGTTAATGATGTTTAAATTTCCCTCTCATCAATGATAATATGTTTACCTAAATTTTGTTTACGGTAATTATAATGTTCTTAAGGAGGATGAGAAAAGAATACTGGAGAGAGCGTATCTTAGTGAGAGAGCGGAGTTAGTTATTATTTATGGTAGGAGGAGGCTTGGAAAAACAACGCTTGCTCTAGAATTCCTGAAGAGGAAGGAGGGGGCTTATCTCTATACTCCTAAGGGGATATTAACAGGATCATAAACTTTTCTATTATTAGAATCC
>JAHKLG010000167.1 GCA_029856625.1 Candidatus Njordarchaeota archaeon
AATAGTTGCTTCCTTAAGCAATTTAGCGTTCCTATGAACCCTTGGATCCCTATCGTAAACACCTTCAACCCTCGTAGCAAGCAATAAAGCGTCTGCTCTGAAAGCTTCAGCTACTAAAGCAGCAACTGTCGCAGTTGATTGTCCAGGTTCGAAACCTCCCGTAACAACTATTTTCCCCGTAGCTGATGATCTAAGGAATTCCTCAACGCTTCTAGGAGGCTCTGGGTATGCTTGATCTAACCCTATGGCTGAAATTAGGAGGAGTGCGTTAGCGCGTGTAATATGAACACCTAATATGTCGCATAGGCTTTCGGAAGCACCTACGCTACGTGCAGCAGAAATATATTTTCTAGCATAAACACCTCCACCAACCACCACTGCTAGGGCTAACCCTTTTCCCCGGAGTTTTCTCAGATACTCTCCATAACGTAATACCAAACCTATATTGTCAGGGTTTATCAGGTGACCGCTAATTTTCACTACAACCCTTCTAAGAGGCGAGATGGTTAAGTTAACTTCCACTTAACTCTCCCCCGGTAAATTTAACCTACTATGCCATGGTCTAACATGGGTTTCAAGATTTTCTAGGTAAACCCTACTTAGATAATGTTTGGTTTCGAAAGTTCTTTAGTGTTTTTACGTATAAAGCTAGCTATACTATTCGATAAGTTAGAGAACACACCTACTAAAAGCCCAAGAACTTTTAAGCTACGTTACTGTATGGTAAACTTCATTATAGAGATGAGTGTTTCATGGTGGGTTTCGAGCTAGATCCTCCTCCAGAAGATGTTTTCGAATACTCAAATTCCGAAATAGCCGAAGTGTTCCTTGATAGCCTAGTTGCTGCTGGTGCTAGTGAGAAAACCGTTAAATCATATAGGGTAGCTATAATGGATTTCCTAGGTTTCATAGGGGATAAGAGACTATCAAATATTAGTTCTGTTGATGTTAATCGCTGGAAAACATATAGGCTTAAACACGGCTTCCCCAGGGAAAGGAGGAGAGGGGATTTATTTGAAATTAAGCGTAGAAGAAGAATGACTCTTCACTACTACAGTATTTTCGTTAGAAGATTTCTTAAGTGGCTAGGCTTGCCTATTAAGGTAGCTACTGTTAGAGCTCCTAGGAGAAGAGAGGTTCAGACATTATCTGCTGAGGAAGTAGCTAAACTACTTAGAGCTTCAAGAGATCTTCTCGACGTTGTTATCGTTAGGTTTCTTTTGGAAACAGGTCTTAGAGCCGAGGAAGCATTGAATGTTAAAGTTAGGGATGTTGATTTTGCAAATTGCGAAGTAAGGGTTAGGAGGGGGAAGTATGGTGGTTTTAGGGTTGTGTTTTTCAGTAGGGAACTTAGTGAAATACTTAAGCTATGGGTTACTGTTAAATCCCTAGGTAGGGATGATAGGCTTATACCTTTAACATATGTTGGATTGTGGAAGAGGCTTAAAACATTAGCTAGAAGAGCTGGTATCGACCCTTCTAAGGTTAGGCCTCATGTTTTGAGACATACTTTCGCTACCGAAGCTTTAAGGAGAGGTATGGATTTAATTTCTCTCAAGAACATTCTTGGGCATAGCGATGTTAAGGTTACTCAAATATATACTCATTTGGTTAAGGAGGATTTGAGGGAGAAGTACTTCTCAATATTCTCTTCAGGAAATAATGTTTGTCCGAAGTGTGGAAGATCTGTGCCTTCCGGTGCTAGGTTTTGCCCGTACTGCGGCTATGCTTTAGTGGGTGGTGTAGCGGAAGCTGCACTATCTTAGTTGGAGTTTGAATCTAAGTATTGCAGCTACTCCTCCGAAAACGTTTAATAACTGGTTTCCTTCGACAGTTGATGTTGAAATAACCTCTATTTTCGCTCCTGTTTGCTCAGCTTTTTCAGCTAGTAGGTCAACTATTGTTTTTGCTTCTTTAACTTCAACTATTCCTCCACATTTGGGGCATTTTATTGGTTCCCCTCTTTCCAAAGCTGCTTCGTCAACTATTTTCTCAACTGTTGCTCCACATGACCTACATGTTCCTTTAACGTAGGCTTTTCTTAGCTCTTCAGAAACCAGTACTAGGTCTGCTGCGCTCTGGTTAAGTGCTTCCAGTACTTCCCTTATTCCGTAAGCTACTCTATCGGGATCTTTAGCTAGTAGGTAGAGGAATTTCTGCATGAGCTTTCTTTCTTCAGCGTATTTGCTTTCGCTTATTAGGTCTTCAGCTTTCTCCATTAGCTCATATATTCCTTCTTCCCCGCTATATCCTATGTCAACTATTCCAACTATTTTCCTTTTAAGCCTATAGTCTAGGTAGTTTCCTTTAGCGAACTCCTCCTTTGTAGGGCCGGGTCCCCCAATTATTATTCCTTTGAGGTTTTCTCCGTACTCTAAGAATATTTTGCTCGCATGTTCTCCTACTCTTTGGTAGAATTCGTGGGCTAATTGTTCGATTATTCTTGCGAATCTCCTCTGGCTCTGCCCTCCTTGGTCGTGTTTTCCAGGTATTCCTGAGGTTAATGTTCTAACTACTTCCACTCTCCTACCTTTAAGCAAACCTATTGTTGCTTCATTCCTATCTATCACTATTAGTCCGTAGACTTCTTTTTCACGGACCATTTCCTTCAGTGGTTCTACGTAGAATTTGCTATCGCATCTGTAGAGGTAGAATGGCACTGGTTCAGGAGGTATTATCATGTAGCATTCTATTTTCTCTGTTCCAGGACCTGATCTAGGTATTGCTCCGCAGAAAACTACTAGTCCTGTTTCAGGTGCTTTCCTGAAATACTTTAGCCTCTGCATTATGCTTTCCAGTGCGTCTTGAACGTTCTTTCTTGTTTGCTTAGATTTAATGTTCGCTGCTGTTCCATGCTCCTCCCTTAGGGCCGCCATTACCTCGCTTATTGCTCTTCCCGGCGGAATGTATAGTGATATTAGTTCTGTTCCTCTCCCCTGCTTCTTCTCTAGGTCTTCGAGAAGCTTCTTTAACCTAAACTTTTCAACGCTACTCCTAGGTTTCTGAAGCACCTCGGCCATGGTGTAAGCATCACCTCTTCGCAAGTAAGCGTAGTGTTTATGGGAGCTATTTGGGCTGTTGTTTCAGAAACATAACTGAGAATTTATGTTTAAAAGTTTTCCATTGTAGAATTCGTGTTTAAGCGCCGCGCATAGGCTCCCGAATTTCGCCTAGGCCCGGATCCCGACAGCACGTCTGAGGGCTACGGCCTCGGGCGATTGGGAGCGGCGGGCTCACCCCTCGGGGCCAAAGGCCCCTCGGGGCTTACACCCCCGCCCCATCAACCCCGTCTTGTACGGGAGCCCTCGTCCCTCCCCTTATCGGGGAGGGAACGGCCGCCTATTTTCGGGGAGGGTTTCCCGCTTAGATGCTTTCAGCGGTTACCCCCTACGGCGTGGCTGCCCGGCGCTGCCCTGTGGGACAACCGGTAAACTAGAGGCCGCGACGCCCCGTTCCTCTCGTACTGAGGGCGCCTTCCCCTCAGGCGGCCACACCCCCCGCGGGTAGAGTCCGACCTGTCTCACGACGGTCTAAACCCAGCTCACGCTCCCCTTTAATGGGCGGGCAGCCCCATTCAAGGTGG
>JAHKLG010000168.1 GCA_029856625.1 Candidatus Njordarchaeota archaeon
GGAATACGGCGATGTAGTATCGATTTTTAAGGAGCCAATCCATCCATACACAAAGGGTCTAATAGGATCAATACCGTCAATATCCCGAATTAAAAAGAGGAGAAAATTATTCTCCATACCGGGAGCTCCTCCTGATCTTAGGCAGATGGCACCGGGATGTCCCTTCGCACCACGTTGTCCCTTAGCAAAAGACATCTGTAGAAAAGAAGTTCCAGAGCCTAGGGAGATAAACAAGCAAATCGTGAGATGCCACTTTGCAGATGAATTAGTAGGAGTTCCGCCAGAAGATATCTGGTTAAAGATTCTGGAAACGGCATAGGAGGGTTAGAAATGAGTCAAGATCTTTTATTAGATATTAGAAACCTGAAAAAGTGGTTTCCCCTTCGAAGAAGTATAGCGGATATTATAGCTAGGAGGCCTCCCTTATACGTTAGAGCGGTAGATGGTATAACATTTAACATAAAAAAGAAGGAGATATTTGGTTTAGTGGGAGAAAGCGGTAGTGGAAAAACAACAACAGGGAAGACAATTCTTAGGCTTTATGAGCCAACAGCTGGTGAGATAATCTTCCACGAGAATGGCGAAAAGGTTGATCTAGCTAAAATACCAATAAAAAAATTCAAACCCTATAGAAAGAAGATGCAGATAATTTACCAAGATCCATATGGATCACTTAACCCAAGAATGCGTGTAAGAGACATTATTGCGGAGCCTCTAGAATACCTAGCTCCAGAGTTATCAGCTGATGAGAGGTTAGAGAGAGTAATTGAGACGCTGGAAATGGTGCGTTTAACACCTGTGGAGGAATTCCTAAATAAGTTCCCTCATCAGCTCAGCGGGGGTCAGAGACAGAGAGTTGCCATTGCTCGGGCAATCATTTTAAGACCAAAGTTTATAGTGGCTGATGAGCCCGTGGCCATGATAGATGTCTCTATGAGGGCGGGTATTCTTAACCTCCTCCTTGAGATGAGAGAAAAGCTAGGCATATCATTCCTATACATCACTCATGATCTAGCCACTGCAGGTTATGTAACCGATAGAATAGCAGTTATGTATCTTGGAAAGATCATGGAGATGGGCTCATCGGATGAGGTTCTTCTGGAGCCTTTACATCCGTATAGTCAAGCGTTAATATCCGCCGTCCCAGAGCCTGATCCAACGATTAAGAAGAAAAGAATTTTGCTGCGTGGAGAGATCCCATCGGCAATAATGATACCTAAAGGATGTCGATTCTGGCCAAGATGTCCCAAAGCAATGGATATCTGCAAGAAAAAAGAACCAGAATTCAAGGAGGTTTCTTCTGGGAGGTTTGTTGCTTGCCACTTGTATGATTAAGAACTTGGGGCACTGAAGGGAAATAAATGGTTAGGGATCCAATGCCCCTTGTTGTATGGATCATGTTTCTTAACATAATGACTAGTGCTTTGGTAATTTTTTTCATAATAAAACCCCTCTATCCCATTACAATAACCTTCATTGAACAAGAGAGTATTCGGGAAGTATTCTGGGAGGCAATTCTTTTTCTATTAAGCATGATTTTTTTAATTGGTGCGAGAATACAACTAACCTTCTCCTTTAACCCAAAATACTCCATCTTGACATTACTGTATAATTCAGTAACACTTCTCATTTTATCAGTAGTTTTCATGAGTTTAGCAGGAGAGGCATTAGGAAGAGGGTTCGTGATATTGTCTACAATGCTTTTTCTCTTAATAGCTTGTAACAGTATTTTCCTCTATATGATTGTGAATAATTATGGGGAAGTGCCAGCATTAGTTGTCTCAATTCTCCTTCTTATGCTTGGAGCCTATGGGACACGGGGGGAGACGCCCCCGATAATTCACAGTCTTTTCGTCCTGGTTACTATAATGTGGTTACTATCTATTACTTATATGATGAGGAAGAAGAAGCCAGAAGTACCGCGTGTTATTAATGTTGCATCATTAGTGATGCATATTATCACATTTCTGTGCGTATTAGTGGTTGCGATGATATTTTGTCTAACTCAAGTAGTGACTTCTCTTTTTAGGGTATGGAATGCATCAACTACTGGATTTTATATCATGATTTTATCACTTCAGATTCTAACGTTGTTCCTTTTTCAAAAGAAATATTCTGAGAAGCTAAGTCTTAGAGAAATAGTCTCATTGCTATCTATTGCTATCCCTTACGATCTTATAAGCATTTCTTCCATCAATACGATCCTTCTATTGTCCGTAATAACTATTAAGCTATACGGTACTATCCTGAATCCTTATATTCCAATAGCAGTACTATGGTTGCTCAATAATTCATTAATAATTACTGGAGCACAGATGAACTATGATATTTATAGATTAGAGAAGATTTTAAAAAGAGAGCTTAGGAGGAGAAAAGAAGTTTCACCAGAACTTCTTAAGGAAAAATTTAGGGCATATGAGCCAGAGGAGTTACTTAATCTTGGTTATACGAAACTTGTTAAGGAGTATTTAACTAGATTAGTGAGTCTAGGTATTATACCTAAGGAGGTACTGCATCAATTAGAATGAATAGGGTTTATAAGAATGGAGGAATCGAACTTTATCTTAATGAAGTTTGAGGATCCGCTAGCTGACATGGGTGATATTGATAATGATGGTTTGGAAGAAATAATATACACCAGAATGCTTGGGATAATAATTACTGGTAAGGATAGAAAAGAAATATTAAGCAAATTTCTGACAATACCTAAAATTTCTAAAAAGAAGAAGAAAGAGGAGAGAGAAAAAAGGAGGCAAGCTGTTGATTTGAGTGAAACGGATGCTAGCGACATACCCCTATTTGTGAAAACAGCGGATGTGAATGGTGATGGGAAGAAGGAGATAATAATAGCGCGAGCTGATGGGGTCTTATTCGCAACAGATCAGAAAGGGGAAGAGATCTGGGGAGTTGATATTAAAGCCGCGGCGAGAAAAATACTAATTTTAGAGCCTAAGAATCGTACTGCGGGAGTTATTGTGATCACGGAAAAAGGGGATACACTGGCGATTGAGGCAAAGAAGCGTGGTATTAAAGTGAGAGAGTTTGCGAAGAATATAATTGTTGAGAACGGTGTTATAGGTGATGTTAATGGGGATGGGGAGGATGAGATAGTCCTAATTAGTAGACATGGAGATCTCTTAATTTACAACAGGGATTTTTCCTGCATGGAAAGAATTAGTACTGGAATGTATTTAGAGGGGGCCAAAATTGTTGTGGGAGAAATTGATAATGATGGTTTAGAAGAAGTCATTATTGCGGATAGATTAGGGAGAATATCCGTATGGAACTGGGGCGAAGAAATAGAAATCATTTCCTCTGTACAAGGCGAAGTAACTTCTCTTTATGCAATGGATATAAACTCTGATAGGATTGATGAGATTATAGTTCTGACGTATGAGGGTTTTGTGTATATTCTTAAGGGTAGTGAGATAATTTATGAAAGAAGAGAGGAAAGGGAAATAGTAACAGATCTTGATAATGATGGGAAGCCAGAGAGATTAATTCGAAGTGGAAGAGAACTTATCATCCA
>JAHKLG010000169.1 GCA_029856625.1 Candidatus Njordarchaeota archaeon
AGTAAAAAAGTTAGAAATGGAGCGATTAAATCAATTCGGGTTGAGATCTCTCGTAGTATATGGTTTTCCATTTTTCTAGTGTTTTTTAGGTAGAATGTTCATGTTTCCAAAGACTCTGGCCATGATGTACATTTTAGCGTGAATCTCGACAATTTCTGTGAGAAAAGCAGCTTCGTCTAGGTCCTTGCCGACAACTACTATGCCATGATTTGCATTAATGCTACTTTTCGATCTTCTAAGGCTTTTACTACTTCTGTTCCCAGTTCTCTTGTTCCTGCGCTGATGAATTTTGCTAATTTGACCGGGCCGCCAATGTAGATTACGAACTCTTCGGTCAATGGTGGTAACTTAACACCAGCTATTGCGAGGGCAGATGAATATACTGGGTGTGCATGAATAATTGTGTTCATATCTTTCGGTGCTTGTAGATCTCTATGTGAGTCCGCATTTCGGTGGATGGTCTTAGCTCTCCCAATTCTTTTAAAGCGAAGAGTTCTAACTGGCCTGGTGTATCTATGAGAATGAAAGAAGATGTTAGAGCTAGCTCTCTAATTCTCTTTACTATTTTATCAATGTTAGCTAACATTATTTCATGCGCTCTGAGGAGTCCACCATTAGGTCCCAGTTTTTCTCTTAGCATCAATTCACGGAGCTCTACGATTTCTCTTACATCATAATCAGGTCTATAGGGAAGATAAACAACCCCTGGATCGAGATTAACGGCTGAAACTTTTTCACCGCTCTCCCTTAGATACTCTAAGAGAGTTTTAGTCATAGTAGTTTTTCCAGAGCCTGCGGGACCAATTAAGAACACAAAGCTCAATAATCTCACCTCTCGTAATTTATATTTATACGATCCCTAACAATGGATATTCGATGAGAATTTTTCATCCCATTTTAGGTGTTTCTGATGAGGAAAAATTTAACTAGTATTGTTTCAAAGCTTCTTTCTTCTAACGATATTTGTAAAGAAGTCTTAGTAATTAAGGATAAAGAGATTGACCAATTTTCAAAAATTCTCTTTTCCATGACTAAGAGTCTTTGCGAGAAAGGTGTTGTGAATCTAGGATTTATAATTAAGAATTTGATCAGAAAATTCGGAAGCCAAGCCTTATTTGAAATCACTAAGTTATTAAATCAGCTACAGAGAAGTGTGGGAAAGATCTCTATCTTGGAAATTGATGCTGAGCGCTTCTTGGAGAGAAGAGAATCCGTTAGGGTTTATGGAATAGATAAGATAGATAATTTGCTTTCTGCCCTAAGAAATGGCAGACTAATAATAGCTATTACCGAGAGATTTCACCGGCGATTTATGGTTCTTCCAAAAATTTTTGAAAAACTTTTTGATCAAGATCCTAAGGCACTTCTTGCTTTCTTAGCTATAGATATCAAACGAATATTATGGAACCAGATTGAGAATTTTGCCTTTAAGGAATTGGATCTAAGGCCACCACTCGAAATTTTCTTAACAATATTCCACGCGGCCAAGGAGTATCATGATTTAGCAAATGGGGTCTTTTTCCTAGAAGATATGGCAAGAAGATTAGGACTCGCGGCTAGGAGCTGGGCCCGTAGTACCGTAGTAATGAATAAGGTAGATAAATTAATTTCGAAGATTAGAAAGTTTGATGACCCAAAAAAGTTATTGGTGTACGGATTAAACGCGTTAATAGATGGTCTTATAGATTTGAAGGACATTTTTGTCCTTCTTGTATGTATTCTCAATATGAATACTGAATGGAAGCGAGATGTTTTAGTATTATATGGCTGCATACCCTCGGATAAGCTTATAACGCTCTTAGATAAATTCTCCTGGGATGAGATTCTTATCGAGAGAATATGTAGAAAACTAACTGATGCCGAGAAGCAGTGGGCTCCAGATATTTCGATATCTGATTTATTTGGTCTTCCATGGCTCTCGGTACTGAAAAAGGATTTCCTGAAACAGTGGATTTGGGAGTATATTGAGAGGTTAAATACTGCTGTGAGATTATCCGAGCTGGTACTTCCAGAGGAATTCTGGAGCATTATTAGGCTCGCTTTAGTACTAGCTATTAGTAACATAAAATGCAGCGGAAACGCCTGTTCATTGATTGCTCGGTCTCTATTATCTATGCGTTGGCGATTAACAGACTATCCTCTCAATTTAATATCTCTCATAGTATCCTCTCTAATGCACTTGAATGACGAAAAAATCGCATTAGCGGTATATTTGGAGAGAATTCTTGAGATCCACGGTCCTGAGACATATTTATACGTATTAGATAAGATATTTCCAGGAGAAGAAAAGAAGTTAGTACTAGCTCTCAATACATTCTTTTCATCAAGGAGGGGAGTTTTAGCTCGAAAAGTGATATCTAAAGCTATGAAACGGCCAGAGGCTCTCAAAAGTGTTAATGATGTGTTAAAAGAGACGAATTTTAGGCCTCATGGTATAACGATACCGCTCGTCTGGGAGCTTAATTTTCATTTTTCACCAAAATTAATAGAGATCACGAATAACGCGATTAATTACTTTACAGAGGTATGGGAGTCGCCTCCGAGGTTATTAATTCTCTTTAAGGAGTGTTTAGAGGCTTTCAGTAAAGCGAGAGATATAAAAAAGGTGATAAAAAGCGGTAAAATTCTCGATTTAATAGAGAATTGCCCCAAAATCATTGCTGGAAGGACAGCTTTGCAAGCGCTAATAAAGGAGCTTAGAAGAATTTTCGGAACATCCGAAGCTCGCCTAATAAAACTTATGGTGAATGAACTAAGCAGCATCTATGACGCTTTCTCTGATAAGTGGGAAAGAATATACTTAGAGAATTATAAGACAATAATTAGTGAAGATAGTAAGGTTCCAGTAGTCTGGAAAATACCTAGCATAGTAAAGGAGTATCTAAAAAGAGCACCAGTGATACTAATTGTAATCGATGGTCTCCGATATGATGATTATATAATAAAGATCAAGCCAGCATTAATAGAGAGGAAATTAAGACTCATTGAGGAAAAAGCTTTTGTCTCGATGCTTCCCTCAGTAACCACTGTTTCTAGAAGAGCAATATTCGGTGGGTTAATGGCTACTCGTCACTTTTCACAATTTAGTAATGTCATTAATCTCCGAATAATGAGAGAAGATGAGTATCTAAGACTTACTGTAAGCCCTAATTCAGTATACATTCACGGCGCCATAGCTAGGATATTGAAAAAGCTTCGTGAATTAATTAGCGAGAAAAGAAAGATCGACCTATTAGCAATAGTTATTAGCGAACTAGAGAAGGCTGCGCATGGTGCAGCAGAAGGTTTCTTAGCTCATATTACGATAGATTATATCAATGAATTACTGAGAGTACTTCGTGTTGCTATTCGTACTATTCAAGAGTTGATGGGAAAAATTCCCTACATAGTGATCACCACAGATCATGGATTGGAAATTTTCACTAAAGCTACTGAAATAGAGGCACGGGAAATAACACGTATCCTAGAAAGAACGCAAATGCTTGATCCCGTTCATGAGCCACTATTAAT
>JAHKLG010000017.1 GCA_029856625.1 Candidatus Njordarchaeota archaeon
AAGGTATCAGAAAATTACCTAGAAATATTTATTCTTTGTTAAAGAATTCGAGAGCGAATTCTAATGCTGCTTCTTGATTTACGATTTTATAATTCCTTTTAAACATGTAAGGAAGTAGCTGGAAGTATCTTTTATCCGCGTATCTTTCATCAGCAGCTATGAATAGGGCTCTATCATTAGGTGATCTTACAGCTCTTCCTAATGCCTGCGAAACTCTTCTAAAAGCGGGCAATATATAAGCATAGAATCTTCCTTTTTCTTCTCCATAGAGTTTTACATAATAATCGATGTAGAGCTTTGTTCTCAGTGTAACCCTGTCGAATGGTATGCCAACGAGAATCACTACCTCTAAAGCTTCTCCTGGCAGATCTATTCCTTCCGAGAATCTACCTTGCATAGAAGCACATAAAATTCCTCCCCTCGATTCTTTGAATTCTGTAAGCATTTTTCTGGCCTCATCGCCGCTCATCTCTTCATGTTCTATAAAGATTCTCCTATCCATTTCCTTAGCCACCTTAAGGATAGGTGCTATTAAATCATTTAGTATCCTATAGCTAGCGAAGAATATTGCTGTGTTTCTCTCAATTATCCTTAGCATCCTTTCCAAGAATAGGGAATATTCTCTTCTCATGTCTTCTGGGAGCTCTTCACCTTTAGTTGATAATCCCTTAGTGATAAGAGAAAGAACATTCGTCTTAGGAATTTCGAATTTATCGGATAATGCCTCATAACCCATTAAGCCAATAATTTCAGCAAACGCCTCATAAGGTCTGAGAGTCCCAGACATGAAAACTATGCTGTAAAAATCATGCCAAGCATCCATTAGGACCTCAGACGCTCTCATATCCCAGAGTTCAAAAACAATTCGATTCTTGTCTCTATACTTTAGAAAAACGATACCATCCCTATCAATGTTTTCCAGAGCATTTTCGAAAAAATCAATTAGGTGCCTCAGAGAAGATCTAGGAGATTTTCCCTCCCTAATCTTCATAGTATATATTTTAGACACAAGTTTTCTAGCATAATTAAAATCCTCATCATGGATTCCAACCTCCTCAACTATCTCTAAAGGATCAAATATAGCCTCATCCTCTCTTAAGCTCTGGGCTTCATCTTTTAAAATCTTATAGAGCATTTCTAGCTTCTCAAGAAGATTAATAGCTTTATTATCTTTAAACTGCTTAACCTCATTTATTGCTCTCTCAACAGTTCCTAGAGTTATTTGATCAGAATTTAGCGAGGAGATCAAGTGTTGCAGATTATGAGCCTCATCAACAACCAATATGGCGCCCTTAAACCTCACATAGCTCATGAGGCTCCATTTTATTCTCTCAGAGAAAACATAGTTATAACTCATTGATATCACATCAGCTCTAGAAGCAAGAATTAACTGCGCGAAGTAGGGGCATACGTGTTTTTTGGTTCCTAATTCAAGAATATCAGAGAAGGTTAAGGGTTTACCTGGATATAGTTCTATCCTGGCTAAATTTGCGTAATATGGGCATTCCTTACGCATCTTTCTACAGAATACACTTACTCCCTCCTGATCTCTAATCCCCCTGCTTCTAGCTAGCAAGCACATGTCTCTCTTTCCTCTAATAGAAAGGCCAAAGAAATCAGCTCCGGTTTTTTCATTTATTATCCTCAGTTCCTCAATCGGTCTATCAGTTTCATTACCAGTTCTAACAACCCATAATAAGGGAATACCATATTCTTCCACAACAGGGAGAGCTGCTGCTAGCACAACTGGCGTTTTCCCGTATCCAGTTGGAGCATCAAATAATACCCTAGAACCACTCTCTATCAATTTATTCAGTTTCTTAATTATCATTGCTTGTCTAAATCTAGGCCTATAAGGGAAATACCTAAGAGCATCACTCAAAGTTTCTCACGGAATCAATAAAATTATAGAATTTTAATAAAGCTGTTAAGCATTTTAAATAAAAACTTTCCTTACGCGGGAGAAATATGCGAATTCTCATAATCTCCGATGTTCACGCTAATCTCTACGCACTCAGAGCTATCTTAGAGAGAGCTAGGGGTTATGATTATGCTATTTTTGTTGGAGACAGTGTTGATTATGGACCACACCCTGTAGAGGTTATCGATTTATTGAAGGAGAGCATTGACATTTGGGTGATGGGGAATCACGATAATGCTGTAGCTTGGAATGTTGATTGTGGATGTAGTAGTAAGATGCATGGACTCAGCGTATATACCCGAAAGAGTATATCCCTTAAAATGCTTGGTGAAGAGGAAATACGTTTCCTCCAATCATTACCACTGAGAAGAAAAATTGATATCGAAGGCACTAAATTCTACGTAGTACACGCAACTCCAAGAGATCCCTTATACACTTATATGCACCCTACAGTCACTCCAGATGAGCTAAAGAAACTCCTCTACGAAAAAACAGCTGAGGGAGAGAAACTTATTGAGGCAGACTACTTAATAGTTGGTCATACTCATATTCCCATGTTGAGGGAATGGGGGTCACTTCGTATCATAAATCCGGGATCTGTGGGACAACCAAGAGATGGTGATAATAGAGCTTCCTACGCAATTATAGAATTGGATAGGGGAGAAATACTCCTAAGAAAAGCACGTTATGACACAGAAAAAACAATAGAAGATATCAAAAAACTGGGGCTCGAAAAAAGCTTTGAGCAACTCTTAATCAAGATCCTCATAACTGGTTGTATTCCCTAGATACCATTCATCATAACCGTGCCATCATATATCGCTTTGTACCAAATGGTATCTGGCACGGTTAGATTCATCACGGTCTCCCCCAGCCCCCTCACCGTAGGCTTTGACCTACGGGTCTTGGAAACTGGGGGTCACCATTAATTCCTAAATATTTTTCCTCATATAAATTTATGATGAGGATTCCCCATGAGTTATCTTACTCTGACTTTACCATTCAATGTTAATGGTATAGAAGCAAAAATTTTTCTATTTGAGGAGTGGGGAAATTTGATATATTATTCTTCGATATTATATGGTAATAAATATCATTAATTTTGATTTTTCAAGGATAGTATAATGCCCCTTAAACTTATTGTACATGAGCCCATCTCTCCACTGGACAACATTGTTATTAAATTATTTGAGGTTTTGATTAGAGAACTGGATGATATTCTGCTTTTAATTGAATCGCATGATGGTTGGGATGGTAGTAATGTTAGGGTTGTCGTTAAGGTTAAGAGTGACGAAGTTGTTGAGAAAGTCTTCGACGCGATAGAGAGAGTTGAGAGAGAGCTTGGACTCCCTGGAAAAATAATACCAGATATCGTGACCCCCGATGAGTCATGAAGTGTATTTCAGGAAATTCAAGATATTTTATGAAGAGGCTCTAAGGGATCTGGATATAGAGGCATATAACAAGGCTATATCGACTTTATGGTTTTCCATAGAAGCCTTACTGCGTGGACTCCTCCTTAAAGTCAATAAAACTCCTCCAGAACGAGCTGGTAAGCTAATTAATGTAGCTATAGAAGTATTATTTAGGGATATAGAGGATATATTTCATTTATCTAGAATACTAAATTCCCTATATTATCGAAGGAAAGAAATCGACCATAGAAAAAAGATTGCAGACAAAGCTGATGCAGAAAAAGCATTACAGAAATACATGAAAGCAACATCAATAATAAGCAAGAAATATTCATGGATCAAGCAATATCTCAAAGTAAACAATAGTCAAAATCCTGATGATTAAATATTACCAATGGGTCTCGAATAAATGTAATGGGAACATACTTATTATCATCATCAAATACAGATAAATGCAAATCTAAAGTCTTCTAACTCAAGAGAAAAATATTTTATCGTTATTCATATACAGAAAATCATGCAAAGGGATTAAAATCTACCCTAGAAAGTTAGTTAATTTCCTATTACCTTTACCAGTCATTTTATTCGATAAGATATCTACTTGGCCCTCTTTTCTGGCTCGGGAACGAATAGTATAAATAATGCTGTCGTGAAGAACCCTATGAACGCGCTTATGATGAATACGATTGCTACCCCAGGCAAGTTAATCCCCAAGATATTGAACTCTAATTTAGAAGTCATTGAGTATATCCATCCTCCAAACGGAGCTGCTGCAGCACCAAAGTTAAATAATGTCTGAACAGTCCCGAAAACTTTCCCTCGTAATTCTCTTGGAACTAAATCGCCTTGCAGGGCTCTGTAAGCTGGGGACATAATGTTAAATGATATACTTCTAATCACATACACGCCCAGTAGTGCAGGAACGGTTCTTACGAAGGGTAATAATAGGGTCATAGCTCTTGTGCTTAATTGACCAAATACTATCAGATTCTTCCTACCAGCTATATCCGAGAGATAACCAGCTGGATAAGAGACCAAGATTCCAGCAATAGCACTAATAGTTGATAACCACCCTAATATTATAGGATCGGAGGTGACATACTCATTAACATATATCATGAAGAGGGGGGCGACGAATCCCATCGCAATACCATTAGCAAAACCCATGATATAGATAACAAAAATTGCTCTACTGATCTCAGGGGGGAGTGATTCCTCTAAGGCAACCCTTAAATCCCTGCGTCTAGCTCTCTCACTCTTCACTACTGGTCTAATAGTCTCCCTTAGAAGAAATGAGAGAACGAATGAGAACAAGGATAGAATAAATAGCGCATAAAATGGAAACTTAAAGGCGTCTGGAACTCCCAGATTGAAGTACATGACACCAAACTTATATACATATACTCCTAAAGCTGGGCCTATCGCGAAGCTAGCATTAGTAGCCATCATATAAATACTTACCCATCGTCCCCTCTCTCTCCATGGAGCGGAATCAACAATTAAAGCTTCGGCTACCGGCCATACCATTGCAGAAGCTATTCCTTGCAATGCACGCATGATTAAGAGGTGAATCCATGTAGTTGATAATATGTATCCATATGATATAAGCGTGTAAAGAAAAAGCCCTATTATTATAAGTTTTTTGCGTCCTATAAGATCACTTAGATTACCAAAATACCTAGCAAGAAATGCTCTGGTTAGCATAAATGCTGACATTAATAAGGAATACTCCACAGCAACTAAGTGTGCCTCTGGTATGGTTTTCAACTCTTCTGGTAGAGTTGTTAATAGTCCTTCAAAGCTTAAAATGAGATAAATCATAACGATTTGTATCATGCCGAATCCAAGCGTGATAATGAAGCTTATCAGTGGTAAAATCACTCGGTTAATAAAATATTTGCTATAATCAACCATATCTGCTTGCATAAAGATTCTCGGAGTGTAAAAGGATTGTAAAAAATATGACGTATATAAAATCATTTAAATAGTATATTTTCTACCTTTGTTAAAATTCCCCTATAGAGGAAACTGATTTGTCTGAGACTAGCATGATAATCAAAATCATTAAGAGCGGCTATTGCATCAATCGGAACAATCACCTTATAACCTAGTAGGGCAGCAGAGCCAGCAGTATGGAGCACACATATATTAGCTACAGTACCAGTGATGACAAGATTTCTAATACCATATATTCTTAGAATATGATCTAAGGGCGTGCCAAAGAAAGCATCGTATCTCAATTTCTTAATCAGTATATCACTCTCAAGAGGCTTCAATTCCTCAACAATCTCAGCACCCCAGGTATTAGCCACAGCATGCTCTCCCCATATCTTGAATTCTGGGTCATCCTTCATATGCCAGTCTTGAGTATAAATTACTTTCACGCCAGCCGCACGAGCTCTATCCAATAACTCCTTTATTTTTGGGATTATATTCCTTGCAGATGGCACAAATAGTTTCCCATCTGGATGAGCAAAATCATTCTGCATATCAACGATTATTAAAGCAGTCTCTTTAGAAGAAATCTCAACCTTCCCAGATATTTCATACTCGGGCACTTCTACCATTACCATAGAAAAACCCTCCCTAAGAAGTCTCAATCAAAAATTAGATAATCAATTACTCTTCACCTAATCTGACCATCATACAATCATCTAAAACGCTGGAGCAATAAGATGTGCCTTAGAAGTTTTAATTCATTATGGGGATTTCCCTTATCTACCAATATCTTATTGTTTCTTTTCGCCACTTACCCCTTATCTTAATCTATTTTGCTTTTAAATATTTCGTGCGAGACTTAGGCATTATCTCTATTTTAAATCCTCGAATCAATAACAGTGTTATAGATCACATAAATTTCATTACTCAAATCTTAAAGATTGATAGAGTATGCCAAAGAGGTCATCCACGAGGGTACGCACGCTTCTATATAGAATGAGGAATCTCTTAAAGTAAGAGAGGGTTACGTAAAGCTAATGTGCTTTTAACCTAATAATTATGTAACTCTATTTTCTTTTTATTATAGGTTAGCAAATCTCCTTAACTTATTTATTAAAGTCTTTATGTCCTTAAGGGCATGTCTAACATCTTCTAATGGGGCCCATTTCTCATAGAAATTTATATGCATGCTTACGGCAGTCCTCCAAAGTTTTCGAATCTCTTCATCCCCCATTACTTTAGATAACTCATTTATAAATTCCCACAATTCACCATGGCTAGTAAGCCTTAAACCCTTCAATTTTAGCGCTACTGCTTTTACACAGGTGGCCGCAGCTCCCCACATTTTCTCTGAAGCTTGTATCGAGTCTCCTTTCCGCAACATATCCTCAGCATCTTTTAGATATTTTTCACATAGCTTAAGGTACAATTCCACTTTATCCTCTGGATTTTGGGACACATGGTCAACAATTATCTCAGCAATGTACTCTTCCAAGTTTATGCCTCTTCTCTTTGATTCCTCGATTATTTTTCTTTTAACCCTTTCGGGAAGAATTATCTCCATGTAAAGCACCGAGATGTTAAAGTCTCGGGTATTTAATTTTAAAAGCATAATTATAATAAAGTCTTAAGCATCCAAGATGCGTAGTACGCACCTTAACGAGTGCATTTAAATTAAACGCACAATTAAAATACGGGTCGGACCAAGAAGCGGCGTCAAGCCTCACACCTCGCACGTAGAGCCGTAAGAATCAGCTTACTTTTTAAAAATTTAACAATGATATCTTGAACTTATGTTCATTAAAATCTTGAGTGTTGTACCAGATCATGACCCAACTAGTACTTATTCCTGAGGGGGACTCCCCCACTTTACCCAGTATTGAGTTCAGGAAGTCCGTTATTGGATCAACAGCGAATATTATTAATCGACCAATCTGTCTATCAGAATCTCGTCATAAAAATAAGGAGAATGATGAATTACGAATTTTAGTTAGGAGTTATGATGGGGATGAAGAATATCCTCGATTAACTTTTCTTAGGTTCTCCCTCTTTCTTTGGTTTTTCAACTGCTTTACTTATAGCGGATAATAATCCACTCAATAACGTTATTGAGATCACTAATATTAGCCAAAGACCCCAATCAACATAAAGCTCTGCGTAGCCCTGCTGAGACTGATATATGAACCAAGAGAACATGTTAAGTATCTTGTAAGAGTAGTACGCGGATGCAGAGTATTTAATAAACGAGAATAGTGCTCCTGCTTTTCCAGGCGTTAGTCCATCAATTAATGTCAATACGGTAATTGAGCATCCTAAGATAATAATTGTTAACTCGTCAAATTTTGGAACGATTACGCCCATATTATAAACGGTTCTTACCGACATTATTGGTAGAATGACTAGGGAGACGAAAGTGGATAATACACTAATTGATGTCCTAATACGACCCATAATCATTCCCTCTGAAGTTCTGATCTACCAGCTATTCCAAAGCCCAAGAAATCGTAGTTATATTTACTGAACCAAAAGCGAATTATGAACTTTGAATAAAGAGTAATACTCCCATTAACCCACTGCTGAGCCACGGTTATCGGCAACGAGAGTTCGATAGTTATATTCTTTTCACCACCTAATGGTATATATGGTATCAATTCACAATCTCTCGCATATTGATGGTTCTTCTCATCAATAATTACTATTGTGATATTTATTCTTGAGAGATCAAAGAAATAGCCTGGCACTCTAATGGTGATGGGTACTGAGATATTAACGTACTCAGTCCCTTGTACTGTAGATGATTTCCCAACGATTATGCCTTGACTAGCTAGATTATATGCGTCGTAACCTATTAGTGCGCTAAATATTGATAATGTGATGCTTAACAAATATACAATGATCTTCAATGTGATTCGCAATTTACTCATTACAAGCCCCTACGCTGTGAGATTCAAACAACAAAATTAGAAAATGATTATTTAAATATAGCGTAGCAAAAATGCTTCATCCACAAGGATTATATAGAATTATTCTTGCATAGCTTTTATGGAGAATCCTTTTAAAGAAAAGATCTAATCTTGAGAAAAAATGTTGAATAGTTCGTAAGGATATTTGAGTAATTCTCATAGAGACGGAAAAATTATAAGTAGTGGATATTCAGGAATTCTTCTGGAAGTATGTCAATAGCCTAAAGTGGGAAGTGATATAAAATTTGATGCATGCATTAGAGATATAATCTAGTTATAATGAGAGTTAACGCCATGGTTGTTGAGAATGAATAAATATAATGTTCTTATTATTCCTAAGTCTTTTTTAGAAGAAATTGTTAAAAGAGCTAAAGAGAGTAGGATAGAGATTTGCGGCGTTCTTTTAGGGATTGCTGATAGGGAAGGTAGAGTTATCGTTAAGAAACTTTGGAAAGCTAGGAATATCAAGAATTCCCCCGTTCTCTTTGAGATCTATCCTGAAGATCTTTATAAGGCAGTAGTTCTGGGGGAGAAAGAAGGACTTGATATAGTGGCTCTATATCATTCGCATCCTGCACCACCAGTGCCTTCGAATAGGGATATAGAGGGTATGAAGCTTTGGCCTGTTCCGTGGTTAATAGTTAGTTCCATTGACGGATCATATGATTGCTTTGTCCTAGAGTTGGATAAGAATGTGATAAAGAGGGTGCGGGTAGTTGTCGGGGATTAATTGGTGCTTAGGGAAGGGTGTTTACCCTATTAAGAAGGTCTCTATACTCCCCTTTGAGAGAAGGCTCGATTTTTCTATCACTTAGCACATATCGAATAATCTTCCTTAGTATTTTCTTATATTTCTGTATCCGAGCCCTATCTCCTATCTTAGCAAGGATTTTTATTCTCTCAAGTACTTCATTTATCTTCTCCTTTGTAGCCTCGTAATTGTGCAGGAAAGCATAAAGTCTTGCCTCTAATATTGTTGCATCACAGAGCATTCTCGTATGTGTTCTTTCATCTATTCTACTCTTGACTGATTCTATGATATTATAACACTCTTCTATGCAGGAACGCATAGTATCGACGTCTCCTTCCCCAAAATATCTCATAATAGCCTTCATTGTAAGGAGATCGAACCTAGCTAACGATATTGCGAGGAGTTTTTCTGGATCTTCAGAATATTTCTCCTCCAAACTCTTTAATATCATGAGGGCCTCCTCTACATTGGCATATGCGTCACTGAATCTGGCCTTCTTCCATAGAGTATCCGATTTAAGTATTATTGTTCTCGAGAACGTTTTCAGAAGAGGAGAGAATTCCGTATCGGTATCTCTCAGCATAAGTTCTTTTAACTTTGT
This sequence comes from Candidatus Njordarchaeota archaeon, assembly GCA_029856625.1. GTDB lineage: Archaea > Asgardarchaeota > Njordarchaeia > Njordarchaeales > Njordarchaeaceae > Njordarchaeum. The sequence goes on from JAHKLG010000017.1 coordinate 9,590, forward strand.
AGCAATTATCTGGAAGTCTTCGAGTAGTTCGGTAGCGAGCTCATTGAGTAAATGTTTCTTCATTTCCTCGGCAATATTTACATAGAAGTTAACTAGCTGTAGATCTTGCCACTCTACTTCATCTAATAGCTCTCTCATCACTACTCGGTATCTCTTATAATACTCCTTCGTTAATTCCTTATCAACAAACATATTCATAATGCAAGCTTCCTGTAGCGCTCTAGAATAGTAGATCTTATACTTTCTTATTGGCATGATACTAACTAATTCCTCGCCACTCTGAACGGCTTCTCTGATAATTTTAGCCGCCTCCTCCTTTCTTCCTAGCTTATATAATGATCGAGCAATATTAGTTCTAGTCATAGTTATTAAGCCTAGTACATAACTATCCCTGGATTTCCCAAAATAGAATGCCTTTAACGCATAATCAAGGGCTGTACGGAAATTTCCGTAGGCTACATCTAATTCACGCTGTTTCAGGTGAATCTTCCCTAAGTTATAAAAGAGTTGAGCATAAACCGTCAATAATAATGGATCAGTACTCTCCTCTACCCTTGTCCTTAAGAAACTAATTCCTCTCCAGAAAACCTCTTTCGCCTTTTCGAATTCCTTTAAATTACCAAGAGATTTTCCATGTATGACATACCCCCTGCCGACAAAGTAGTCTCGGAAATATTCCTCGCTCTTTTTAAGCTCTTCTAGAACTCTCTCAATGATCTGTATGGCTTCCTCAGATCTCTTCTCTTCTAGAAGTACATTAGCAATACCTATCTCAGCACATTTCTTCCAGAAGAAGGTCCCGTTTGAATTACTCTGTGCTTCAAGTGCTTTACTGTACCAGTAGCGAGCTTCATCTAATTGATCTAATCTAATGTGAGCTTCCCCAAGCAATACGCTACTCTTAAGAAATGTCTCTCTATCTGCGGATTTTTCTGAAAGATCTACTGCCTCCCGTAATTTACTCTGTAAATTATCGTAATCACCAATTCTCAGAAACACCTCGCCCATAAGAGAATGTATCCGTGCTTTAAGGAATAACTCTCCCTCCCCCCGCAATTCCTCAACAAGTTTTAGGGCTTCCTCTAGCTTATCGAGAGCTCCATCATAGTCATTCTTTAGAGTTCTTAAATAAGCATCCCTCAGGAATACTCTCGCATATCCCCTCAGAACTCTTGGATCATCTCCTATAGAGTTACGTATCTTTTGGAGGAGTTTGTAGCTATCGTCTAGGAGAGAATAAACGCTCTTCTCCTTTCCTAGAATATAATATGCCTCACTCAGTAGCTCTAAGGAATCTATAATATCATCCAACTTGTCCACAGCCCTGAATTTGGAATAATCAAGATATAATCTATAAAACTCCATACTCGTCGTCAAAGCTGAGATCGAATCCTTTATCCTCCCAAGCTTAATGTAGCATGCCCCTAATAACCTAAATACTTTCCCTAAACTGTTTAAAACACCAAGATAGTACCAACCAGAACGATTAATTATCTCTCTATACAACACTCCGGCTCTATCCAGATACTTAATAGAGTCATCAAACATATTCTTAGAATAAAGTCTCTCCCCAACATGTGCTGCTATTAAAGCTTTTCTGAACATTATAGTAGTGTCTAAATCTCTTTCATCACCAAGGCTGTACGCGAGAGCATTATTAGATAACCCTATAATTTCATCATTATTATTTATAATATTAACTAGTAGCGCTTGAGTAGATAAATAACACATGGCATCGATGAGGACCACTTTCTTCAATGCTAAGTAATGCTCTTTAATTTCCTTTAATAGTTCTCTCGCTTTATCCCTCTTGCCATCAATTAGGAACCTCTGAACAGCATTTAGGAGCAGCAACATATGCTCTCTTATTATTTTTTCTTTATCCTCATCGTTTTCTGCGAGCTCCATTCCTTGAGCATATAGAGTATTAGCTATTTCTAGTGCTTCCAGCCATTTCTCATCATTATACCTCATCATTAATCTACAAGCTTTAAGAGATTCTCTAATAATTTTTGGATCCTTAATACTAGCATACTCGATGACTCTTCTTAAGAATTTTTGACCAGTATCAATTTTCTTCTCTCTGAGCGATTTTGTGGCAAGGATGTTCAGGGCTCTTAGAAGATATAGAGGTCTTACATAGGGTGAATTTATTATGTCATCTATATAAATAATATTTAGATCGAGCATCTCATCGAGTAGTTGAGCTTTCAAAAGTCTTAATCCAGCCATACTATTTTGGGAGCTAAATATACCGAGATACGAAACATCTTCTAGTAACTCGAGCGCATCTATAAGATTACCATCTAATATCATACTTTCGAAATTTTTGAAGAGGAGATTTGCTCCCTCCTCTTCATTCATTCGGCTTACAAGGCTTATTAGATGGGCTAAATGTTTTATATCATTTGTTTTTTGATGGAGATTCTCGACTTTTGCAACAACTTTTTCAATGATAGTGCTTATTTTTTCTTCAGAAAAAATGTTCCATAATTCTTTTCTAAACATCACTTGACTATAGAATGGATCATGGATTTCAATAAAGCTACTGAGGAGAATCTTTGGCAACAATTCTTCTTTATTGTTAAGCTCCGCCACGTTTACTAACACGTTAATATCAAAGACTCTTAATAAGTCGATTATCAGTAGAATATTGCTTGGTTCATCAGATAATTTGTCCCGTAACAACTTTCGAATTTCTTCATGCGAGTTAATGCCCACATTTTTAAGATCTAGTAGCTCCCATAGATCCAGTATATTAGCGATAAGTAAGGGATTTACTCTATCAGACTTAAATATTTCCTCCAAGCCCTCTAAAGTCTCAACGCCTCTCTTCCTTATATACTCCACTAATTCATTCTTTGTAAATCCTTCTAGAGAGATTTTTCTAACACTAGAGCCCTTTAGGGGCTCGCATAACTTATCTAACTTATTATTATCAGTTGAGGTAACGATAATAAGACTATTATTCAGAGCGTATAATAACCAAGAAAGAGGTGTGGGGTCATCTAAATTCTCAATGGAATCAATAATGAGTACTAGTGTTGTTTCTCTTTCCTTTAATTCTTCGTTAATGTCTTGAGCAATAGCTAATGGGAGCAAGTATACTAGTTTGAATATCTCTGGCTCTTTAAGTTCTTCTCTCAAATCTATCTGAAAGCTCCCAACATTTTTTCTGAGAACATAATAACTCTTTGGAAAAGATGCTAGTAAGTAGAGTTCTGGGAACATGGGTTCTTTGCTCAGAGGACAATCCAGAGCATTTTCTAACACTCTTCTTCTTATCTCATTCCATAATCCAATAAAGTTTGGTGTGTTAAAACCATATTTCTCAGAGATTTTTCTTTGAATTTTATGAAGTGCAGTAACCCATGATGAGCAGTTCTTCAGGTTAACATAAACATACAAAATCCCCATTGGTTTTATTCTGGTCTCGGTCACAAAATGCACAAACCATGTCTTCCCAACACCAGGTGGGCCCATAATAGCTACTATCTTCTTCTTGCCCAAAGCTAAGAACTCATCGAAAACCTCATCAAAGGTTTTTAGTTCCTCCTTGTAACCAGTAAATAGGTCAAGTATCCTGCTAATGTAATTCTTAGGAAATTCGCTAAGGAAGGAAGTACTCAAGGTAGTTCTCCTCCTTTCCTAATCTAAGGTAGAAGTATCACAATTAATAGTTAAGGGGGAGATTATAAAATTTGAGCCTAAATGTTGATATCCCCCTACATACTTAGAAGGATAAAATCTTTTATCATAGGGAATTAAGGAAGAGAAAAAATGGGAGTTATAGTTTCGATAATGCATCAATAACCGCGTTAATAATTGGATAGGAGGGAGGCGAGGGGGTCGATAGTGGGTGGGTTCCTATCTGCATATTTACTAATTTGGATGCCGTTGTTCCACTCTCAATAATAATGCCACCAATATTAATCATTTCCGCAGCCGATAATCCTCCAGCGATTTCCCAACCTAAGATAACTTCTCCTCTTTTAGCAACAATACACTTGGCCATAACTAGGCTAGCTCCTGGTAATGTAGCAGGGTGCCTATCCATTCCCTCAGCATATCCAGTAACAATATCAAATCCTTTTTCTCTTGCTTCTCTCTCTATTAGCCCAGCTGTTCCAAGAACTAAACCCCTAATATTTGTTGAGAAGATCCCAATTGTCCCCCTCACTTGATTCACAACTTTAAGCTCAAAAAGATTCGCACCAGCTATTCTGGCTTCTGCCGTAGCTATTGACGCAAGCATCATTTTGATGGGTTCTCCCGTGAATAAGAATTTCTTCTCTGCACAGTCCCCAACAGCGAATATGTTTTTATCACTTGTTCTTAAGTATTCATCAACCCTTATGCAACCCGATTTCCCTATCTCAATACCGCTTTTTTGAGCTAAATCTACATTAGGAGCTGTTCCCGTGGCTAATATCACCAAATCCGTTCTTATTTCCTCACCCGTGGATAAGATTACCTTTTCGACCTTTCCCTGCCCTACAATTTTGTTTACCCTAGTATTCACATAGAATTTTACACCAATCTCCCTGAGTTTATTCTCCACTAATTCACAGAACTCTTCATCAAAATTTAAGTAAAGTAGATGCGGGAGAATCTCTATCACATAGACGTCCTTTCCAGCCCTATTTAAATCGTCAGCGATTTCAACCCCTACAAATCCCCCTCCGATAACTACTATTCTATCTGCTTTCTCAGCAGCCTCAAGCAACTCCTCTAGATAGTCAGGATCTTTATAGATGGAGTAAACCCCCTTGAGGTTAACGCCCTTTATTGGTGGTGTAATAGGCTTGGCACCAGTCGCTAATACGAGTTTATCGTATTCAAGAATTTTACCACTAGAGGTTTTCACTCTTCGCTTTTCCCTATCTATCCCAATTACTTCATCGATTAGAATTTCAATTTCATTCTTTACTAATTGCTCATCAGAAATCTTTATCCTATCAACACTCTTTAGTGTCCCGAAGATGTATGGAATAGCACAAGGAATTATTGAATTTCGTGTCTTTCTAATCAAGAGAATCTTCTTATCTGGATAATAACGCCTAGCAGTTAAAGCTGTAACACTACCTGCTGGTCCACCACCAATAATTATAGCATCATACTTCACATCTCATCACGCTTAAGAGAAGTCTTTTCAAGGATAATGAGATGGGTATTGATAATATTTATTGAATGTATAAGGAAGCATTATCCTTATATATCTGCATGAAATCACCGATATCTCATATTAAAATGTGTGCCTAGAAAACGTCACTTGATAGAGCTAAAAACTTCCTAAGTAATTAAATGACCATGACTGCGATTGTGTTAAAAATTTTAAGACGTTTTATCATTGGATTAAAAGTGTCATGGTGATTATTTTGGTGAGCTTAGAGACACTTGTTTACCTCTTAAGGAATGGTAAGGTATTGTTGATATATAAGAAAAGAGGGCTTGGTGCTGGCTTATACAATGGAGTGGGTGGTAAGGTGGAGAAAGGAGAGGAAATCGAGGAAGCAGCTATAAGGGAGTGCATCGAGGAAATAGGTGTGCAGCCAAAGGCTATGGAGTGGATGGGCGTGCTTGAGTTTCATAATAATAATGAATTATACGGGTTTGTGCATGTATTTATATCTAAAGACTTTGAAGGAGAACCAAGAGAAACCGATGAAGCCGAACCAATTTGGTTCCATATAAATGAGATCCCATACGATAAAATGTGGGAGGATGATAAGTATTGGCTCCCACTCGTACTATCCGGCAAAAAGATCTATGGGAGGTTCTGGTTCATAAATGATTGGGAAAGAATGGTGAAGTATGAAGTTTATGTATTGCACGAGCAAAGATTAGGAAAATAAAATCAGTCATTCCTAATCACGGTTATGACGGACACATGTTAACATGAATAGTTAAAACTTTTTATAGACAGGGGAATGTCGAGGATTTCTGACCATATGGCTATGTCGTAGGCTTTAGCATGGCTTCTGACGTTGAGATACTTTTAACATTTTGGTGTCTTCTTCGCTCTCTCTTAGTAGCCCTTTAGCTAACTCGAGAAATCTTTTTGGTAGCATTGAAGACGCCGTCATCATATTCTAACTGTATTACTATATTTGACCATGAGTCTAAATGAATCTAACGGAGTCCACTATATGGCGAGA
>JAHKLG010000170.1 GCA_029856625.1 Candidatus Njordarchaeota archaeon
ACGTCTAATAATTAGTTCTCCACATTCTGGACAATATGTATTTTCCCATGGATGATTGGGAATATTACCTACGTATACGTATTTTAGTCCTTCCTCCACACCTATTTTTCGAGCTTTTTCAATCGTTTCGATAGGAGTAGCTGGGGGAAGATTATACTCTAAAGCCCGATATTCCGCAAAGTATCTTGTTACATGCCAAGGTGTTTCTGGTCCCAGCTCGTCTCTAATTCTTCTAGCGATCGATCTTAAACACTTTTCATCATCATTAACTTTTGGTATTACGAGAGTAGTTATTTCCACATGAACGCCTCTCTTCTTGAACTCTCGAGCATTTCGCCACACATATTCCACATCAGCTCCAATCCAGCGTTCGATAATTCCTTTGCAGCCCTTTATATCAATGTTAATGGCGTCAAGTCCATTTTTTACCAAGAGTTCCAGTGCCTCAAGGGTCATGAATCCATTACTAACATACGTATTGAACATTTTTTCCTTCTTAGCGAGCCGCATAACATCGAGTGAGTACTCTAGCAATGTTACTGAGGGTTCATTAAAGGAGAAACTAGTGCCTGCTGAACCATAGCGTTTAGCGATGCTAATTAGCTGATGGGGAGATACATAATTGCACTTGGAGACCCAAAGTTTCGATATTTCCCAATTCTGACACCATGGACAAGTAAAATTACATCCCCAAGAACCAATAGTTATAGCGTATTTATCTGGATAGAAATTAAAGAAAGGTTTCTTTGCCATTGGATTGTTACTTATAGAGCTTATATTACCATAGGTGAGTACATACAATTCTCCACCATGATTATATCGGGCACCGCACATTCCTCGCATGCCTGGAGGTATTACGCATCGTCGCTCACATACTAAGCATCGAACTTTTCCTCCCCCTATTTCTTCCCACAGTACGGCAATTCTTGCACAGTTAGTGTCTAGAAGACGTTCGCTTATTTTCCTTATCCTCTCCTGGCTAAATTTTCCTAAGATCATGACTCATCCACGCAAGAGTCGATTTAAATAATTCATGAGATCGGAAAGAGGGATCTCCTTTCTCTCTTCATTGCGTCTATCATATATAGTAACGATTTTCCTTTCTAATTCTTTTCTACCAATAAATATCAGCACCGGAATATCCTTCTTTAACGCATACTCTCTTTGCTTTTGTTGAGATCTACGCATTAGGTCTATTTGAACATTAAACCCAGCATCTCTTAACGTATTAGCGAGTTCCCATGCCTTGGAGAAAAAGTCTCTGGAGATAACGACTACGCATATTTCTGTATAAGTTTTAATGGATGTATTAAAAATTCCGAGTAGCAGTCCAGCATCAATTACCCGGTCAATTCCTATCGATGTCCCAGTTGCAGGATAATCATGCCCTGAGTATATTCCAATGAGGTTATCATAGCGTCCTCCCCCCGCAACAGAACCTATGCTTGTCTCTGGAATTGTGGCTTCCCAGATGGGTCCCGTATAGTAGTCCAATCCTCGCACAAGGCTTAGATCTATTCTAATATATTTTCGTTTATTACCCAATAAATCGAGGATTTCCATTAAATGATTTAAGCCCTCAGCAGTTTTCTTATCTTTAGGATCACATTTTTCATGAAGAATATCTAATAACTCATTTGCTTCACCGCTAATGCTAATAACATCCATTATTTCTTCTACAATATTTTCCTTTAGTCCTATTTTTAGCAACTCTTTCCTAACACTTTCGATCCCAATTTTATCCAACTTATCTATAATTCTATACACTCGCAAACTTTCTCTTGGATCTAAATCAAAATTTTTCTCGAAGATACCGGAGAGAACGCGCCTATCATTTAGCTTGAGATAAAAATTTGAGAAGCCTAATTTAGATAAAGCATCTATTGTTAAACTTATCACTTCAGCATCAGCTTCTGGATAGGGAGAGCCTATAATGTCAGCATCAGCTTGCCAGATCTCTCTATACCGCCCCCTTTGGGGCCTATCATGCCTCCATACGCGACCGATCTGGTACCTCTTAAAAGGCAAGGGTAATGATCGTGCAGAGAAAAATCTCGCAAGTGGAACTGTCAAATCATATCTTAGAGCGAACCATTCTTTTGACCATGGATCTTTAAATTTGTATACAAGCATTCTCTCGGCTTCCTCACCATACTTCCCCTTTAATGTATCCCAAAACTCTAATACGGGCGTTTCTATTGGATCGAATCCATATTTTTGGAAAACATTTTCCAGTATACTGATTACTTTTTTTCTCAAGATCATCATTTCTGGTGGAAAATCCCTGAAACCGCTTGGGATTTTAGTAGGCATTTTATCATCACCACAAGGCACTCAGAGAGTTATAGAAGATGTTATGCAGCTTTTGGTGCTAACTTTTTCTCTACTTGTTCATTACCAACTCCCACAGTATTTCCTATTCCCGCTATTATTACCTTTCCTTCTTTTGGAACTTCTTCACGTATCAATTTCTTTACGATCTCTACAGCTTTATCAGCAGCTTCAGCTATTTCTCGATTCATTGGAGTAACTGCCTCGATATAGGATTCCTTGATAATGATAGCATATAAGGGGATCTTATAGTTCGTACAAGCATTTTCTATCTTCAATTTTTCAGGACCAGGATCTCCTATTGCAGCCCCCACACCAACGGCAATATCCCCTGTTTTTTCACTTTCTAGTCTGAGAGCAGCATCTATCATAATAACTGCTTGAATATCACCTTTTAGCTCATCAATAATCTTCTTGATTACTTCGCCAGGCTTGCCTACTTCACTTCCCGGCCCATGAGCTTTTAGCGCGAGAATATATCGATCTTCGAATTCCGAAACACTGTATACGATATCGTTCTTCTCATCCACCGTTACTTCAGATCCGAAAAATCTCTGAGCTACGATTGGACCTATGCTATCTCCTATTGGAATGCCGGCTCTGAAAGCCTTTAAAGCATCATAGTAGGAGATCACAATCTCTCTCAAATAGGGTATTAACATTTTGAGTTGCATGAGATAAATATACGACTTCGTATTAACGCCAACTTTATAGATATGCTCAGCAATTTTGTATACTGTATGAATAGCAGATGCAGCCTCTAAAGCACTTTCTAGATTTCTTCTTAAGTGAATAGGGGCATCTGGGATAATTCTGTTAGCTATTCCTCTCAATCTTCTTTTTCTCACATCTAACAAATGTTCCAATCGTTGTAAAACTCCAGAAGGATCAAGCGTTACTGGAGATATTAGGAAGAAATCGAGAACTTCATTTGTCCAAGAAAGCAACTTGTTGAACTCTGGATCTTTTTTTAGATTTTCTGCTTTTTCCTTAGCAGTAATTCCAGAAACTTTCTCAATTAGATCTTTTCTGGCGGAGAGAATAATTGAAACTATATACCATCGTCCTAAACTATCGTAAAGCCGAACTTCGTTTAGGAATGA
>JAHKLG010000171.1 GCA_029856625.1 Candidatus Njordarchaeota archaeon
GCTTCTCTAAGTTCTCTAGCATATTTCACAGCTTCTTCTGGACCCTTCTCTAGCCATAATCTAGCGAATTTAATACCATTGGTGTTTAATTGTATATGCGTTATTCCTTCCTCTCGAAGCATCTTAACAATTTCAATTAAATCTTCTCTTAATGTAGGTTCTCCACCTGTTAATTGAACAGCATTAGGATGGAAAGGTCCCTGGCGTCTTAAGATTCTGATCATTTCTCTAATCTGTTCAATAGAAGGCTCGTAAACAAACCCCGCTTTCTCAGCATAGAAGAAGCAATACCAGCAGGATAAATCACATCTATTTGTGAGAACTATATTTGCTAAAGCTGTCTGATTCTTGTGAACCGGACATAAACCGCAACTAAATGGGCATGGGGCTTTCATTGGCACATTAGTGTTCTCAATCTTTACCTCAGGAGCCCAAAACCGCATAGCTTTATAGAATAGTTGAGCATCACCCCAATAAATTTCCTCAGTCTCTCCATGTTCTGGACATACCTTTCGGATCCAAATTTTATTATCTCTCTCAAAAATTATGGCCGGTAATAATCTATAGCATTCAGGGCAGACTGATCGTGTATGCATCACTAGCTTCTCATTCTCTTTAAGTTCGGGCTTGGGGGCTGGGCCTAATTTAATACTTCTTTCTCCAACTTGAATAATCTTGATCTGTGTGGTTGTCATGCATAATCATCTCATAGTCAATAAGATGCCAAAAATATCTATAATCATCCGCAATTTAAATTTTTTCACTCATGATTAGCACTAGTGATTAGCACTAAATACTAAAAGTCAGTAATGGGATCGTGCGAGAAATAGCTTTTAATAATCAGCAAGCTTTAGTTAGTGTGAGAACACAAAGCCAGTTCTAATAAGGTATTTCTAACATGGCAGAGTCATCAAGAGCATTGGAAAGACTTCAAGAAGAGCTCGAGAAAAAGGCTCATGCTGTTTATTGTTATAAATGCGGAAGGGATGTTAAACCTAAGGTAAAATTATACCCAACGCTTCTTGGAGAAATTAGAGTGGAATACGTATGCCCTTATCATGGTATCGTATTACTAACGGAAACTATTGAGAAAATGAGGTTACCGGATAGAAAACCATATCTCGTTGTTGGAGGCGCGTATATAGCTTTTGAAGGAATTGATGGGGCTGGAAAAACATATTACGCTAAATGGGTTGTGAGCGAGTTACGCAAAAAAGGATACGATGTCATTTACGTTATAGAGCCCTATGTAAAAGCGATTAAAGAGTTCCTCTATAAGTATGACATTGATGCGGATGCGGAGGTCTTTATCTTTGCAGCTGACCGTATAATTTTGCAAAAAACTATCGTATTGCCCGCTTTAAAGCAGAATAAGATAGTGATAAGTGACCGTTCCATATACTCAAGTATTGTCTACCAATCTATACGTGGCGTGAGTGAAGAGTATATCTGGGGTATAAACAGATCAATAAAAGTCCCAGAATTCGTTGTTATCTTAGATTTGCCAGTCAGAGAAGCATTAGATAGGTTAAGAAGAACTAGAGACAAGCTCACAAAGTTTGAGGAAGAAGGATTCTTATTGAGAGCCAGAAAAAAATTCTTGGAACTCCCCAAGAAATACTCTCACATATCAAAATTCGTAATCATAAATACTGCTTTGCCAGAAGAGGATGTGAAAAAGGAAATTCTTGAAAGAGTGCTTGAATATCTGAGAACTAAGGGAGAGAGTGGCCGTTAATCGGCGTATTTATGCATCTCTTATATTATATCAATTTTTGATAAAACGCCAGTAACAAGGACTTTTAGGGAGGAGCCTTAGTGATGGTTAGGGTTGTCTTCTTTTTAAAACCAGATGCTGTGTTAAGACGTTACGTAGGAGCTAGAACTTTAAAAGCTCTCATTGATAAAATAGGGGGTTTAAAATTCTTATCTTTCGAGGAAATGATTGTTGATAAAGAATTCTTGGCTGAGCAGCATTACATGGAGCACAAGGGAAAATTCTTTTTTGAGTGGCTTGTCGATTATACATCCTGCGCTCCTATAAGGTTTATTCTCATAGAAGCCTCTGAAGAAAAAATTGAGCAAATAAGGAAATTACTAGGACCTACTCTCGTACAGAAAGCATTTAAAGAGGCACCTTCATCAATAAGAGGAAAATTCGGGATATATGGCGGTGTGAACGTAGCACATGCTTCTGATTCCCTGGAGAGCGCTAATAGAGAGAGTTCTATCTGGGAAAAATATTTAGAGAGAAAGGGCATCAAGTTACAAGATCCAGAGATTATCATTAATAAAATAAAAGAATACATCGAAACATACATAGATTACCCAATAATAGATAATGAGAGATACATCGAGCTATCCGAGTTTCTGGCTCAGAATCCCGAAAAAGCTGGGAAAGTAAAGGAAAAATTCATCATGCTTCTTAGTAAAGAGGTCGATGAAAAAACATTGAGAGAAAAGCGTTCAACTGTAGAAAGATTCGCGGAGATACTCGTCAAGAATGTTTTATTGAAAAGATGATTGCGAGAGTAAAGCAGAGCTCAAAAGCTAATCAGTGTTCGGGATGGTCATCACAGCTCAGATGCGGCCCTGTTCATCACGAATAATAATTTAAGAATAAAAAACTTACTCACAGAGTATAAATCATTAAGCTGTATGAATATTTTTAATACCATCTCTTTCTTGGAGCTTTCACAATTTTCTCTGATATGTTATTTTCAGTGTTAACTATATCCTCTGGAATCTCCTCAGAGCTCTCTACAATCTTACCTTTTCTTCCAATACCTAGACGTAATGAATTGCGGAAAACTGTAGTGTTGGCGTTAAGGAGATCATATGTTTTTCCGATCTCAACTTTTTCGCAATTCTCATTCCACAGAGTTAATAAGATGACGCCAGTTTCATCCCCTACTAAAGCCTCCCTAACTGTATGTCTTTCACCAGTATGTCTTGATAACACATCCCTCGGGTCAAAGAGTTCAAGAACTCGAATCTTAACATTTATCCCTCTGGAACCAACTCTAAGCTCGTTTATCTTCGTAAAATCTTTCTTCGTTTCCACAAATAACACCATTTTTCCAACATTTTATCCAGAAAGAGAGATTAAACTCTTCCTGGATAGGCTTAAGAAAGCCTAAGAGAAAAAGCCGTTAAGTAGGGTATTTAAAGGTTTGTAAAATTTTGAAGGCAAGAAACGTTGGTAAAATGGCTGATCATTTATACCTCAACCTACACTAGCAATAGATGTTCTCCATTTATAGGTTCTCTTGAAAGTGTTAGGTGGTGAAAGCATTTAATTTGTTAAGGATTTGATAAGATGAAGATTAAAAACGTAAAGCTAGCTATTGTTAGTACTTAGAATAGTTCTAGAATTCCCTAAGAAAGGA
>JAHKLG010000172.1 GCA_029856625.1 Candidatus Njordarchaeota archaeon
GAGAAATATCTCCAGCGAAAACATTAAAGCAACATCTTTTCTAGAAGCTCCAATAGCTCTAAGAACACCTATCTCCCAGATCCTCTCACTTACAGATGTAATCACACTTAATCCTTCTCCCAGAATAGCTATAGCTATTGCGAAGTATAATAACGTGGATAAGAGATTTTCTAAGCTTTCGAAAGCTTCTTTAATTCTCTCAAGATAGTCATTAATGGATATTGTCTGAATATCATATTCCTCCCCAACGATATCTTGTATCTTCTCAGCAACTTCTGAAGGATCTTCGCTCGGGGATACTTTTACAAATATTCGTGAATAACTAGCATTTGTATTCATGATCTTCTCGTAAGTAGATATTGAAACCAGTAGATCAGTTCCCGTAACAGCCTTATTCTCGAACTTAGTGAAGACAAATCCAGGAGCTATAGGGATTACAGCGGCAACTTTTAATATAATGGTTTTCCGGAACGTCTCTAACCTAATCTTATCCCCCTCCGAGATTTCTAGGAGATCCGCTAAGCCCTTGCTGATGATCACAGAATCATTATTCAGTAACTTTTCGAAAGTTTTTTCGTCTAAGCCAAAATCACTAATAAAGCTTACTCTGGTATAGTTTATCGGATCAATACCATATAATCTACCATTAGCCTGTTGCCATAGTATCAAATCCCCTACTTTTACCGAGACAGAAGTAGTGACGGGGCATATCTCGGCCACGCCAGTTATATTGCGGATCATATTAGTTACATTAGGAGGTAAGGGAGAACGAGCATATATAACAATATCAGCTCCAGCTTGGGCTTTAATGGTGAGCTCAACGGTCTTCATCTGCGTTTCAACAAGTGTGCCAACGATAATAAGCGCTGCAACAGATAGGGTCAGCATGAAATAAAGCACAATATATCTTTGCTTGTATCTAATTACATTATTTTTGGCAACGTTTCCTACTATACTATGAATTTCCGAGAAGATTCCCCCAACGGCAATAACTAATTTTGGGAATAAGCCTGTCAAAACGAATATTATGCCTAGCAACATCACAAGAAGCACTATAAATAGAGCCATGAACATTATTCTAGGTTCATTCAATGTGCTAAGCATGGGTATTATGAATACGAATAGAGAAGTGGCCAATGAAATTCCGGCTCCAATATAGATATACTCCCTATTCACAGCTTTTGGAGATATTTTCTTCTCTATCTCTTCGAAATACTTAATTCTCCTAGCCGCTGGTTGCAATGCTTCACTGGGAGTTATTTTACTAGCCTTTATTGCTGGATAGATACTTCCCAGTATTGTAATTAGCACTCCAATCCCGAGTGCTTCTAGTGGCATTAATGGGTCAAGTATTAACTGATAACTAAGCTCTTCGCTCCTTACTAAGATTTCGAAAATTTGTGAGGACAAGGACATGCCTATGCATAATCCTATGAACGATCCTATTACACCAATTACGACTGCTTCAACAATTATAGAGAGAAATATGCTGGATCTAGATGCTCCAATAGCGCGGAGGACCCCTATCTCGCGAACTCTTTCGTTCAAATTCATTGTGGCGGCTAATATAACTAGGATAATTGCCATTACCACAGCTATCGATGAAAATGAATAGAGAATTATTCTCTGAGAAGATATGCTCTCCGAAACCATTAAAAGAACAGTAGCCTTTATAGGACTGACTGTGTAATCAAGACCAATGAGTTCTTGGATCCTCTCACACACAGCTATTATTGAGTTTATACTGTTTTCAGGAGTGAGTGGGTTTAGAATTTCAGGATTTAGTTTTATAAAAATGATATTCGCCGAATCATTCAGCGAGAGTAGCTTCTGAGCATCTCTAATATCTACAAAGATAGCTGCTTTAATATCAATGGGTAACTTGCCGCTCTGATGAACGATGGCTGATACCATAAGCGTAGCATTTTTTAGACTTTTGCCAGCTATGTAGTAGATAGTGACGTTTTTACCCGGATGTATGTTCATTTTCTCGCTAATATCAGCTAATACTAAGCACCTATTTTCCCCCAATTCAAAATTTCCTTCAAGAATTTCGAAAGAACCTATTTTAGAGTCTTGAGTTTGATTAATTCCTATAACAACAATACGCGCTGTTTTATTATCAACCGAAAGTAATGCTCCAAATAGAAGCCTAACGCTGAAGGCAGATATCTCTCTAATCCCTGATAAAATGTTTGAGATATTTGTAGCATTAAAGAATGGAGAGCCTCGGGATTTGTAAATTAAGACATCAAAGTCACCGATGTGTTCTGTATATACTCTATAAGAGGAGTAAAGAATAGCATTAGTAGCGATTTTTATCGATGAGAATAGCGAAACAGCGATTATAACAGCTAGGATTGCTAGAAGAGTTCGGGCTTTTCTTCGAGATAAATTGCGGTAAGCCATTTTAAGGAACATTGTTCTCAACCATTCATTTGAGTAGTTAGAGAACCATCCTATGCCGAAACACTTTAAAGTAACAATAGACAATTTTCATATGTAATAAATCTATTACACATGTAATAAAACGTTTATCATTTCTTTTAGTTATGGGGGCATTAAACTTGGATTACGTAGTAGAGACAATAAATCTCCACAAAATATACAGGCTAGGAAAGGTAGAGATTCACGCTTTAAGAGGAGTGACGATAAAAGTCAAAAAGGAGGAAGTGTTATGCATAATGGGTCCAAGTGGTAGCGGGAAAACTACTCTTCTCAACATAATAGGTACTCTAGATAAGCCTACTAAGGGAAAAGTTCTTCTAGAGGGGATTGACGTAACGAAACTGAGTGAGAAGGAATTAACTAAAATAAGGAGACACAAGATAGGTTTTGTTTTTCAATTTCACAATCTCATACCTGTATTAACAGCGTTAGAAAATGTAGAGCTCCCCATGATACTAGCTGGAATTCCTAGAGAAGAGAGACTACGAAGAGCGAAGCACCTACTGAAGCTTGTCGGGTTAGAAGACAGAATGAATCATAGGCCACACGAACTTAGTGGAGGAGAGCAACAGAGAGTAGCAATAGCTAGAGCATTAGCAAATAAGCCTAGCATAATTATAACTGATGAACCCACGGGGGAATTAGATACTGAAAATGGTGAGAGGGTAATGAGAATTTTTAGAGAAGTAGTTAACGAGGAAGGAGCCACTGCAATCATTGTTACTCATAATCCCCTCATCTCTAAATTCTCCGACAGGATTCTTTACTTAAGAGACGGAAGAATAGAGAAGGAAGAGTCAAGAAGAGCTTTAGCTTGATTTTTAAACTATTTTATGAAAATAAATCAATGAAGTGTTTACATGATATTTTTTTATAGACATTTGTGGATTATAAATGGCGCTATGGAATGTCAAGATGATATAAAAATTTATATCGA
>JAHKLG010000173.1 GCA_029856625.1 Candidatus Njordarchaeota archaeon
AAACCAGAGTGACATTTGGTTCGACCATTGAAGAAAGGGAATTAAAAGATTATTTGAAAAGAAGGCTTAAATTATGTATGAAAAGACTTGAGAAATTCGGCGTCAAATACCAAGATATCGGGATTTCCATTAATAAACTATTAGAAATTCTTATCAGCGCTATCTCAATGAGTAATTATTGGAGTATTCCGGGGCACGAAATAGAGCATTGGTTTAGAGTAGCTGAGCTCGCTACTATAATAGCAATACGAGAGGGAGGAGATGTCCGAAAAACCTTTATAGCTGGTCTCTTACATGATACAGCGAGAGCGCTTGAGGAAAAGAAGAGAATTGATCATGCCTCATTATCTGCTAAGATTGCCGAAGAGGTATTAAGAAGAATGAATTTTGATGAAACATTCATCAGGGATGTCACGGAAATCATCAGTGAGCATAGATTCTCTTCAAACAAAAAACCAAGTTCATTAGAATCTGCCATTCTACAAGATGCAGATAAACTAGATGCATTAGGGCTCATAGGTGTAGCTAGAGTCTTTGCTTATGGAGGGTTTAAAAGACGAGAAATCTATGACATCTTCTCCCTTCATGAAAACGGTAGCCTTGCACATTTTTTCCGCAAAATAATGAAACTTCCCCAATTAATGCATACAAAAATCGCTACTAAGCTAGCCCAGAAGCGCTTGAAACGAATTAAGTGGTTCATAGAAATAATGCTTAAGGAAATAAGATTAGAAGACATAGATCTTTAAAGCTTGCCAAAGTACGACTTAAAATTCCAAAATTAGAAAGAATTCAGGAGTTTAAAGATGGTCAGTGCCGTCACCACTCTTCATTAATCTCAGTAGGCAGATCTCTCTTCATCCCAGTTCATCATATAAAGGCGCATGGCTTAAAAATCTAAGGGAATAGTCACACAACCATATCTGAGGATAAATCACAACAAAAAGAAACTACAAGATAAAAAATGCACTCTTTTAAATCATTTTTCTTTTTCAGCATTAGTTTTTTCATATTAAGCCAACTTGCAATGAGTTTATCTAATAGGGAAATAACAAAGCCTCTCGAGAAAAAATTCTCAAATGCTCAGATTTTATGAGACTGTCTAAGAAAAGTCTACTTATAAGATGTGGTCTGTTAAGTAGAGGTTGACGTTCAGATGATACGACCACTAGGTGAATGTCTTGCCCGAAGAGATGCCTTGGA
The DNA here is from genome assembly GCA_029856625.1 of Candidatus Njordarchaeota archaeon. Classification (GTDB taxonomy): domain Archaea; phylum Asgardarchaeota; class Njordarchaeia; order Njordarchaeales; family Njordarchaeaceae; genus Njordarchaeum. Next base: position 1,204 of record JAHKLG010000173.1, read on the forward strand.
GAAGATAGTATCATGGGGTAAGTATTCCCATCAGATATGACCAAACTTTGGAATACTTACTTAGAGTATAATGCATCAGAAGTCAAGGTGTAGAATATTAAAAATATCACAGGATATGGCAAGAGTAGTAGTTATGTGTATATTTTAGCTTTGATTATCGGCTACTTTTTGTTTAAAAATAAGTAAAAATTAGAGGGGACGCTCAGGTAAGATAGCATAGAAGAAAACTATTGATAGTAATAGAGAGAGAACCCCCCCGACGATGATTCCTAAGAAGCTTAAGAAAATAAATGTCGCTCCGAAAAATATTGCTGTTAAAATTCCATCAAGTATAAATATACGTTTTCCTCTCCTGGCTCTAAATCTTGGTGAAATATGATGAAGAAGCTCTATAAAGAGAACCTCCAGGAATATTATTAAGAGAGCAACATCACTTAGTGTAGCCATTGGAAATGTTATGAGAACAAAATATACAGTAGATAAGAATGTAGCTCCAAAGAAACCGAAACGTATAACACTTATTATTAATGATCTGAATTTTATGATGATTGGGAAAAGCAGAGTTGCAATGTATAGAAATATCAGAATCGCAACTTGCGCTTCTAGGTAACCTTCTACTGTTAATTGATAAATGAGAAGAGCCGATAGTAGAATTACAATCGCGTAAAGCATAATCTGTATGAATTTTGAGGGGCGATACATTTCCTCTAATTCTTCGCTAATGACAAATTCTGTCTCCTCTTCCATAAATTATCTCCTCCTTCTTCTCCTAGCCTCTTCAACTGGGAAAACACCTGTTCTCCATAATGCTATAGTTCTGGCATATCTCTTCCTCCACTGAAGTGCTCCTAGTTTAACAGATTTTATAATATTGTAAAGCTCTCGTGGAAAAGGCATTGCTTTGAAAACAATAGGCTCCTTCTTTTCGCTTGTGTATACTTTTATGTTGCCAACTGGTATTGATCCAAATAAATTGTATATCTTGTACCATAATGGAACATCGTAGTCTATATTCTTTATCGCATATCTTGGGATATTACCCCCGAATTCGTCGCCGATCTTTCTATTATAGCTAATGCCGCTTTTCGCCCCCACAACCACGCTATATTTTTCTCTAGCTAACACCTTTATCAGATTATTTAGAGCATCGACAAAAATGATTGCTATTGCCAAAGTGAATAGGGAGAATGCCTCAGGAGACACTCCAGTGGGCAAAATGGATCTCAGGGTTTCCTTTAAACCATATACGTTAAGGATGGTCATTAGGACAAAGATAAATGCGGACACTAGAATTCCTACTTGAATAATAAAGTATACAGGATTCGCCAGATAATAATATTGGTAGCCTCCATAAAGAATATTATCATTCGCTGTTATTCTTAACGCCTTAAGGTAATCTCTAGGCGTTAGAAATACTAATGGATCCGCTAGGATGTATCCTCTCTTTGGATCGTGATGAACAAGCCCGTATTCCTCTAGAATAGATAGCTTCTTTCTAACAATTTCCTCATCTATTCCTAGTTCTTTCGCAATACTTTCAGCCCTAAACATCCTCTCATCAATGTATTTCGTCATAATGTGGTCTACTATTTTTGCTAGTAACGTGTCTGTACGCCTATGCATTAAGAATCCAATAATTCCTCCCACAATAAATCCTAATATTGCTATACCCAGAAATATGTGAAGCAAATCTCAGACCCCTATAATAGCATAAGTAACATCAACCATGATTAATTGATATATTCTAATTTGGGTATATAATGTTGATTATTATTCCTTCAGCTTTTAACAATTGGAAAATGTTATAATGATGAAAGATTTATCTTCCAATTAGCCTGATAGAAATCAAAACTGCTTGGGGTTCCAAACTTTAACATTTTAAATTAGGTGAAAATTTTGCTAAAAGGTGTTTGGTTAAAAGACGGTGTATACCCAGCTAAGGACATGACACCGAGGGAAGTACTCCGGGAGGAAAACTGTGCCGTGATTATAGATGATGAGAATAGAGAAATTTACTTATGGGTAGGCGCAAAAGCAAAGGCGATTGACAAATTCAAAGCAGCTAGACTCGCTCATATGCTTAATTGGAGATTATTTGGAGGTGCTGCCAGGATTATTCAAGAAAGAAACGAAATTCTTAATGCGCTAGAAAAATTTGGAAGAATCGAT
>JAHKLG010000174.1 GCA_029856625.1 Candidatus Njordarchaeota archaeon
ATTCTTCTGTGCTCATCTATTTCTAATTTTTCCGCATCCGTGATCTGCTTTGTTATTAATACGTAATAATTTTTGGGCGACGTTAGTCCTGTTCTTACTGCTTTTTCTTCAAGTTTACTTACTATTTCTTTTGCTTCTTCCATAGTTAATTCTCTCCATTTTATTTCTATGTACGTAGTTGTTTTTCCTGGATCCCTAACTATAGCGTCTATTTCCATATTTTTGTACCACCATTTACCTACTTGTATTGGTCTTGTTTTTATTAGTCCTGCTCTATATAGGCTTGGAATTATCTCAACTACCGTATCCTCGAAGATTCTGGATATGTACTGGTCAAGGTTTTCTTTAATATAGGAGAATGCCTCGTCGATATACCCGATCTCTAGAAGGGATCTTAGCTTATATATGTATGTGAACCAGAATCTAAAATAGTTGTCTTTGAAGAGTACTTTTACTGGTCGTTTGAATCCTAATGGCCTTTCTCTCCTCAAGATGTCTAGTTCTTCCAACAGTTCTATGTACTTTGATATGCTTCTGACATCGATTCTCGCAGCAGATGCTAGTTCGCTTGGAGAGTTTCTCCCCTCAGCCACCATCGCTAGGATTGTGAAGTATGTTCTTGGCTCTCTAACTTCTTGTCTGAGTATATTTACTGCCTCATCATACAAGTAATGCCCTGGAGTAATGATGATTCTTATATTCTCCTCAACACTCTTCATGGGATCTATTTTTTCTAGATATGCCGGTACTCCCCCAGCAATTCCATAGATTGTTAGGAGTTCCTCTATACTGTAATTTGGGAAGAAATCCTTTATCTGGGGAAAAGTTAGGGGTCTTATTTTCATGGATGCCTCTCTACGCCCAAATAATGGACTCTTGTATCCTAGTAGCTTTTTTTCGAAAAAGGATACTGCAGATCCACAGAGGACTAACATCATATTTTTCTCTCCCAGTTTCTGGTCTATAAGTCGTTGTAGTCTTGATGGAAAACTCTGATCCGCTTCCACAACGTATTGAAACTCATCCAGAATTACTAAGGTTTTCTCTTCTTGTAGATCAGCTATTGTCTCCAAGACCTCTATTATATCTCCTCTAATTGGTATGTTGAAGAATTTTTTAACGAGATTAGAGAATTCTGATGATAGTATTTCATATGGTGCCTCAGCCGCAACATAGTATATTGCTTTCTTATCCCGCGCGAACTCCCTTAATAATCGTGTTTTTCCTACTCGTCTGCGCCCATAAATAATCACTAAAGAAAATCCTCTTTTCTTCCAGAGAGATTCTAGAAATTCAAGTTCAGTCTCTCTATTGACAAATATTTTTCGTCTCATGATACGTCTCCTCTAAATACGCTATATATTGGAATGCTACACTAAGAAGTTAAACCTTTCGTTTACAGAGAGATTTTTAATAGTTTCTGATTCAGCGCCTTACATTGATTCTAAAAGTTTTACTATCTCTTTTAATTCTCTTACGCAGCTTTCTATGAATTCTTTTCCCTTATCAGTGATTTTATAGACTTTTCTTAACCTCCTCCCTTTGTTCCCTATCCATTCTGAAGATACTAACCCAGCATGCTCAAGCCTTAACAAGATGAAGTATACCAATTGTCTCGGCACCTTAATGTTTAGTATCTCATTTATTCTCTCTGTAATCTGGTAACCATGCATAGGTTTCCTTACTAATATCTTTAGGACGAATAATCCTAGGATCCTTGAGTGAAGGAGGAACCTCTCCCTGAATTTCTTAACCCACAAGTCATAATCACCAAAAATATTATATATCATAACTATTGCATGTTTGTTACATAGTAAAAATTTTTACTATTATTGGTCACATAACGGGGGGTCATAAATGGATTCTATAATAACTGTTCGGAATTTGACTAAGCGATTCGGTAACCTAGTGGCTGTGGATCACATAAGTTTTGATATAGAGAAAGGAGAGATTTTTGGTTTACTTGGCCCTAACGGAGCTGGAAAAACAACCACCATTCATATGTTAGCGACTATTCTAAAACCTGATGAAGGCACGGCGATAGTTGCTGGTCATGACATTAGGAAGGAACCCAAGGAGGTCAGGAAGAAAATCGGTATTGTTTTTCAAGATATCACGGTGGATCGAGCTTTAACTGGTTATGAGAATATGTGGATAAGTGGTAAACTATATGGATTAAGGGGGAAGGAATTAGATACTAGGATCCGTGAATTACTAGAATTCGTTAATTTACTTGAGTGGAAGGATGTCCAAGTGAGGAAGTATAGTGGGGGGATGATGAGAAGATTGGAGATTGCTAGGGGTCTTCTTCATGAGCCTGAGATACTATTCTTAGATGAACCAACACTTGGTCTTGATCCACAAACTAGAGCTAACGTCTGGAGCTATATAATGAGGCTGAAGAAGGAGAGGGATATGACTATTCTATTGACAACTCATTACATGGATGAAGCCGAGAAACTGAGCGATAGAGTAGCTATTATTGATCATGGGAAGATAATTGCCCTCGATACTCCTGATGGTCTTAAAAATATGGTTGGAGAGGATATAGTGTATATCTATGTAGATCCAAGATCTTTACGAATAGGTTTTTTCATTAACAAGTTAAAGGAGATAATAGGCAGTGATTCGATAAGTTTCTCCCGAAACATGATTAGCCTAAGCATTAAGAATGCTCCAGACAACATTCCTAAAATATTCCTTTTAGCCAACCAACAAGGAGTAAGAATAACTAGGTTAGAATACACTAGGGCTAGCCTAGATGATGTTTTCCTCAAGTTAACTGGTAGGAGAATACGAGATGAGGAAGGATCGTTCAGAGATTTTATGAGAGCTAGATTATTGAGGTTTAGGAGGAGGCGATGAGTGATGAATTGGTGGGATAGCTTCATTGCTATGTGGTACAGACAAGTTAAGAGATTCTGGCACGCAAAAGCTCGTGTTATTGGGACAATAACTCAACCAATATTCTGGCTAATATTCTTTGGCGTGGGATTCGCAGCATCTTTTAGGGGAGTTGTCTTTGGGGGACTCGATTACCTATCATTCATGTTCCCTGGAATAATTTTAATGACCATTTTCATGGGTTCTTTTATGTCAGGTATCTCGGTGATATGGGATAAAGAGTTTGGTTATTTAAAAGTAGTATTGGTAGCCCCTAGCTCTAGAAAAGCTAGTATTCTTGGGAGGTCATTAGGAGACGCCACCATAGCTATCATCCAAGGCATAATCATCTTGGTTATTGGTTATCCATTAGTAAGAAGCATAAACCTCGTTAATATCATACCCCTCCTAGCAGTCGCATTACTCGTATCAATGACATTTGCAGGAGTAGGGATACTAATAGCTACCAGAATCC
>JAHKLG010000175.1 GCA_029856625.1 Candidatus Njordarchaeota archaeon
GTTTTAAGAGCAATAATAGCGATTTTTCTAGCTTCAATGATATCAGCTACAGCGGGAAACCTAACAATCTTTAGAGGCTTATCGTTCCTAATCGCTACGGTGGCTCATGCAGCTATGGCAGGAGCGGCTTTTGCGATATTTCTCCAAGAATATAGTTTAATTCCTATAACTCCAATATTGGGCGCGTCATTGTTTGGTATATCAATTAGTCTATTCCTAGGAGTTATTGGTAATAGAATGTCAGGGGAAAGACTGGAAGCAATAACAGGAATAGCATTTGCTCTATCGATGAGCCTAGCAATCCTCTTCATATCACTTATTAAGGAATATGCAGTGCAAGCATGGGGATTAATAATGGGTGATTTATTACTATTAACTCTTAGTGATGTCTTATTAATGATCATAACAACAATGATTATAGTTTTCATATCAATTCTCCTTATGAGGGAGTTTCTTTTCATATCCTTTGATCCAGAAGGAGCAGAAGCTTCAGGTCTTAAAACATTCGCCTACCACATACTAATGTTACTACTCATATCCTTATCAGTCGTAGTGCTAATAAAAGCGGTCGGAGCAATTCTTGTGTATGTTATAATGATAATTCCAGCAGCAACAGCGAATAGGCTAGCTAATAAGCCATCGTCAACAATGTACATTGCTTTTATAATCTCTCTCTTCAGTGGATTATTCGGTCTGTTCCTCGCGTTATATGTTGATGTAGCACCCAGCGCATTAATAGGCATAATTGCTACTTTAATCTATTTAGCAATCACGCTAAGAAGAAGCTAGAATTAATATTAACACTAAAAACAAAATAGCAAACATCTTGTAATTTTATCTTTTAACGAGTTTTTTTGTTAAAGTAAAAGCTTATATAGTACTCGTATGTTCTTCTAATTGATGTTAGGTAATCCTAAAAAATTTAGGGAATCCAAAAATAGGAGAGAATGAAGAGGAGAACTATGAGGCCTAATAGGAGAGATCTGGGGTCTCTTCCTAAGGGGACTAGAGCGCGTATAATAAACGTGATAGGGGGTTGGGGGGTTAGGCAGAGATTGTATGAAATGGGCATTTATCCGGGGGCCGAAATAGTTGTTATAGAGAATCGTGGGATAGGCCCAGTTATTGTGGGTAGCAAAGGAGGCCAAATTGCTATTGGCAGAGGCATGGCTCGAAGAATAATTGTTGAGGTGGTTTCCTGATGGAGGAAAGCCAGGACATCGATCTGGTTGTAGCTGTTGCAGGTTCTCCTAATGTTGGGAAATCAACTCTGTTGAACAGACTAGTTGGTGCTCTTTCTCACGTCGGTAACTGGCCTGGAAAAACTGTTGACATTATTGCGGGGGTCATTGAATATAAGGGATATAGAATCCAGATTGTCGATCTTCCGGGTACTTATGGATTAAGTGGAGTTACTGAGGAGGAAGACATTACGCGGAAATATCTCTTGGGTGAATATGGAGAGAGAGTTCATAAGCATAGAAGAGCGATATGCGAGTCGTGCCCATTCCATAGGACATGCTTTTTTTCGCAATTATGTTTAGTTAGATTGTTCTCTGATTTTCTTCATCGAAGGAAGAAGATATACCAAAGGATATACACGCCGGACGTTGTTCTCATAATCGTGGATGCTACTGTTCTTGAGAAAACATTGTACTTAGCCATATCAATCCTTGAACTGACTCCCAATGCTGTCATTGCGTTGAATAAGATTGATGAATTAGAGGAACGGGGAATGAGTATTGATACTCAAGCTCTATCAAAGCGTCTTGGGGTGCCTGTGATTCCCATATCAGCTCTTAAGGGAAAAAATATTGATAAATTACTAGATGCCATTCTTTCAGTCTGGAGGCGAAGGATCTCTGCAAGAAGAACTCTTAGAATAAATTATGGTATTCTAGAACATTACATTCAGCGTATAGAATCACTTGTAAGAAAGGCTAAGTTGCCGCCTAATTATCCAAGGAGATGGGTTGCTATAAGACTATTAGAGGGAGATCACGAGCTGTTTTCAAAGATTAAAAGCCTTTATGATGGGGTTTCCTCTGAAATAGAAACCGTAGTGAGTGAGGTTAGGAAAGAGCTAGGAGATGATGTAAGCGCGGTTATTGCTAGGATAAGATACAATTACATAGCAGAGATTACCAGGGATATAATTAAGAAGAAAGTAGAAAGAGTCCCGGAATTAAGCCTTATAGATAGAGTCTTTACGCATCCATTAATCGGCCCAATTGCGAGTATTCTCCTTCTCTTTGTAATCTTCTTGGCTGTATTCAGTATTAATCTTGGCTTCCCTCTAAATATTGCTCTCGAGTCTCTAGGTATGAGTAGCTTAGCTGAATTACTTGAAGAATACAGTTTGGTGTCACTTGTAGATTATTTAGTGAGTCTTGGAATAGATTACATTAGGGCTCTGATAGAGCCTTATTCAGTAACTTTAGCTTCCTTTATAGCAGATGGGGTCTTAGGAGGCTTTGGTTTAATAATGACGTTCTTCCCATTAATAATCCTTGTTCTATTTCTTATATCTCTTCTAGAGGATAGTGGTTTAGCCGCTAGAATAACCGTTGCTATAGACTCATTGTTCTCAAAATTCGGTTTAACAGGGAGGGCGGTATTCCCATTAATGCTTTCCATGGGCTGTAATGTACCAGGGATTATGTCAACGAGAACAGTGATGGGAAAAGGGGAAAGATTAGGTCTGATTCTGGCATCACCTTTCATTATTTGCCAAGCCAGATTAATCGTTCTAATAGCTATAATTACCGTAGCTTTTACTTCTCCAATCCAACAAACAATAGCGTTCTTATCAATCTTCCTTATATCAATTCTATTATACCTAATTATGGCGACGATTTTTGCTAGGATATTTAGAGAGGAGGGGGAAGTCAGAGCACTAGTAATGGATATTCCTCCAGTAAGGAGACCGAGTATTAGAGTTGCGTGGTGGAATGCATGGATTATGGGAAAAGAGTTCATCAAGAAAGCGGGTACTATAATCGTAATGCTATCCATGCTAGTATGGTTCTTACTAAGCTATGGTCCGAATGGTTACACAGTAGATCCTGATGAAACATATGGAGCGATTATCGGAAAGATCTTAGCTCCAATAGCACGTCTCTGGGGCATTTCTGATGTCAATGTAGCATGGAAAATAGTCTTTGCCCTTATCTACGGTTTCATAGCTAAAGAGGGATTATTGGTAGCGATAGCACAACTAAGTTCTAAAGGAGTGTCCTTTGAAGAAGCTTGGTTATCATTTGGATTAACACCAATTCAGAGTTTCGCTATACTATTATTCTTCATGACTTATGTCCCCTGCATGGCGACAGTGATAACAATTAGATACGAGACAAA
>JAHKLG010000176.1 GCA_029856625.1 Candidatus Njordarchaeota archaeon
TAGCATGGAACTAGGATTAATCTTAGACAAAGCATTACTCTTCTCAAGCGCTTTCATAGTTGCTTGCTTGTCGCTTTCTTTACACTAAAAGTTTTTCTCAAGAGTTGTATGGAGCAATATACGTTATTTCGTAGAGATTAGCGACTACTATAATATGCATCGCCTCATGGCAGTATCTGGTAATGTATTCGATAAGCTGAGATTAACTAGACTCATCATCTCTTTCAGAAATTTAATAGATAAACGCGCCCTACGAAAATTCGACTCAAGTTTTCCCCACCAGAAAAAAATCGAATATATACTGGCGTATTCAGCCTTTCTGATGTTCGATATTCTTTCATTCGCTATAGTTAAATCCGTTTGCCACCATAATATGGTATCGATAGGTGACTCCCAATGAATGATATAGAAAGGATATCTACCGGTATTGAGGAGCTCGATAAGATTCTTAAAGGCGGTATTCCGAAGGGGTTCGTTGTAGCTGTAACCGGAGAACCTGGTACTGGAAAAACTATCTTATGTCTTCATTTCATTGCTCGTGGTTTGCGAGATGGAGAACCTGGCATTTATGTGACAACTGAGGAGAGTCGAGAGAGTATTATTAGACAAGCTGAGCAGTTTGGTTGGGATTTTCTTGAGGCAATGGCTCAAGGGAAATTAATCATTATTGATGCTCTTTTGAGAGAACAGAGAGATGAATGGTCTCTCTCACGTCTGACAATTGATGAATTAATTGGGATGATTATTAAGGCCAAGAAGACTCTAGGGTATGGTCATGCTAGGTTGGTTATTGATAGTATGAGTGCTTTCTGGCTTGATAAGCCTGCTATGGCTAGGAAGTATGCTTATCAGGTAAAGAGATCCTTATATAAGTGGAATCTTACTATCCTTATGACTTCTCAATATGCTATTACAACGAGTGATGCTTTTGGTTTTGGTATCGAGCATGTGGCTGATGGAATCATAAGGTTTAGGAGATTTGTCAGAAATGGTGAGTTAAGAAGATTTCTGATTGTTGAAAAAATGAGACAGACAGAGCATGATCTTAGAATGTGGGAGATAAAAATAATTAATGGCATTGGTTTAAAACTTGTTAAACCAGTAGAATTTAGGAGAGAAGATTTTGCACTCCCAAGAAGAGTTATTGAACGAATATTAAGAGCGAGCGAGGAGAAAGAAAAGGAATTCTAATTCAGCCCATTCTTGGAGCAAACTTCTTCTGTAAATCAGCATACTCCATCAATATCTCAAGGATTTCAAAATCTTTAAATTCTCCAGTCCTACGAAGATTATCCGCTAATATTCTGGTTAATAATCTTCTAGCTATTTCTAATAAGCTACTTGTCACTTTAACTAATCCATCCACTTGATCTAGGATTTGTGGGCAACCAGTATGCGTTGCATGAGCATTTATCCATGCCAGTATCTCATCAATACCAATATTCGCAAAATCCAAAACCTCGGCCATGACTATTTGTTTCGATTTCCTTGGTTTTATCACTGAAAAGAACTGTTCTGAAAACCACTTATGACTAGCTATGAAATCCTGAACATTCCTATTCTCATTATCCATCATAAGTGCCTTCAAAATATGTCCTTTCTGCTTGATGCTTCCAAGCTTTATTGCTTCTCCTCTTTCAAGAATTAAGGAGCCCAAGGATTTATCATTCGCTACTATGGATAATTGTTCGTAAAGACTCTTGGATACGAGATTCTTGATAGCGCTTATTAAGAATCTGCTTCTGACTCTCTTCACAATTCCTATTATAGATAACTTCCTTTCTCTGCATGCCTCTACCAGCTTATCTGTTATTGAGATTAGCTCGGATTCCTCTGGGTATAATTTTTCCTCGGGTATAAATGTGAGGTAAAATGGAATTATTGGACCATCAATAAATATTACATTGAAATCATCCATATTTTCCAAGAGCTTGAGAGCTATTTCCCTCTCCACCGTGTGGGCATATGCAGAGATAACCCTATGAGATTGTATTTGAGAGCTTTGGAACTTTACTCTAACAATTAGACCAGCATTGCGTTTCTTGCCTCCGTCTGAACGTGGGTACCTAACATATCCCCCTGTTACGAGAAAGAAATCCCCTGCAACTAATGGGAGAGCCTCAGCGAAGGACGAGTCTATAGCGTATCCTACAATATTCTCACTAGTAGCTCTTAGCTTCGTTATGAAGCCATTCATTTCAAGTATTTTTCTCAAATCATTCCTTATACGAGATAAATTTAGGACAATGTCCGTTAATTCTTTAGATTTTTCCCTCAGAGCTCTAGATAATTCAAGTAAGAGCTCGGGAGTTATTTCACGCTCTTCCTCATTCAGCTTCCTCACCCGGGAGCAAAACCTTCCGCACCCTAATTGCTATGGGTTTTCGAAGTGGATTCATTAATCCAGCTACATAAAACTCCCTAGGCATTAGTTGTGCTAAGTTCGATTGATCAACCCCAGTTATGTCTGCAAATTGTTGAATCTCCGCTAAATCCCCTGTCTGACTCAACTTAGAGAAGAATATTGTATTTATTTTACCTCTAATATCCGTGTTTACACTCCCAGCAAGTCTCTGAGAAGCCACTATTAATCCGAATCCCCATTTCCTACCTTCCCTAGCAACCCTCGTTAACAATTCTTCACAAAGCCCAGCTCTCCAAGCATAGTTCTGCGCCTCATCCACTACCACTACTATATTTACTGGCTTCCTTTCCTCAGTTATTCGGCGCCAAATTTCCTCTAAAACACCAGCAATGATCGCTCTCTTCGCCTCAATTGTCTCTTCTAGGGAGAGGTCAATTACTAAAGGCTTCTTAATTTTCTTATATCCATAAGCCAGATCAACAACATGCTGAATCTCATGCCTTCGATAAATCATTCTGTACAATTCCTCTGGTCTCACCAAAAGCTTATAACGTATCTCTAAAGAATGTTTAGTCTGAGGCTTTGCACCTAGCATGCTTATTACGGATTTTAACTCCTCTAAGAAAGTACTATATACTATCTCCTCAATTTTAGGTGGTTCATACCCCCCAACTAAGCTGTCTAGGGTTATTTGTTTTGATTTGTTCTGAACATCTTCTCTCTTTATGCTCTCTAATGCTTCGGGAGCTGATGTTTCTAAGTAACTAGCGAGAGTTGTTGGGGCCCTTAATTTTGCACTTAACCAATCAGCAAATGCTAAAGGATCAAGCTTTACATCAAATGAGCTTAAGGTGGTATCTGGGTAGAACTCTGCATAATCCATTCCAGTGTGGTCGAAAATTATCACAGCATATTCTGTTTTCTCTAGAATCTCATCAACTAATGCTTTCACAAGACGAGATTTACCCA
>JAHKLG010000177.1 GCA_029856625.1 Candidatus Njordarchaeota archaeon
AATAATCTATAAAAACTTCTGCTACATCTTTTTCCATCATAAGGCTTATTAAAAAATTCATTCGCATACGGAATTTTTCCCTAATGGCTTCTCGAATAGCGTCAGGGGAATAGATATTCATACGTTCGCTCTTTATTTTCTCCAGTGTATCCCGATAGTCGGTTCGAAATAGGGTATCTACAAATGATTTTAAGTCTGGTGCAAGAAGTATAGAGTGATAAAATTGTGGCGTTAATAATCTTGTTGATAATCCATGTACTCTAACTACGAGATGAGTGCTCATTTCTCTCTCCTTCTTACAATTATGTTTCGTACCAATTTTATTCGTGTGAATTCCTCAAGGTCTTCTTCTTCAATTAAGTCTTGGATATATTTAGCAATCGCTTTTAGTTGTGGGATGATAATTTTTTCTAATGCATTAACGGTCCTATTAGTGCGTTCAAGATCATTAGCTATGATCTCGACTCCAGTTTCTATTTCTCCAAGTTTTATTAAATCCTGTAAGATTTCTGACATATAGTAAGCGAATTGTCGTATAAGAGGTGGGAATGAATTTTTGATTTCGACGATTTTTCGGGCTTTAACTTTTGGTGCAATAACTCCCATCACACTTGTAGGGAGAATTTGGATATCTAATTTACCTTTAGTTGATAGTGTGTACGCCGAGATTTCTTCTGGCCCTATGAGGGCATATCCATTCCTAAAGTCCTTTAGTATTTCTTGGAATTTCTTTAAAATATCCTTCCTAATAGCCCTAAGAAGCTCTAGTAGCTCTCTTAATTTTGATACCAATTCATCACGCTTATGTGAAAGGATACGATATCCTTCCTCCGTAATCTGTATCTTTTTCTTTAATTCGAGGAGGAATCCTCTCGTAGGTCTTGCACGCAATCCTATAGCCAATTATTATTCAGCCTCCGTTAATTCTTTCGTTTTCCGGTACTTAGGGTGGTACTTTCTAATGTATTCCTCACTAATTCTTGCCAGTTCATCTTCTGGTAAGATTGATAGAACTTCCCATGCAATCTCTAATGTTTCTTCTATAGAACGATTTTCGTAAACTCCCTGATTAATGAATTTCTTCTCGAACTCATCAGCAAATTTTAGATATTTTCTCTCCCTTTCACTTAGCCCGATTTCACCAACAATCCTAGCTAATCCACGTGCTTTTTCTCCCTCAGCATATGCCGCATAGAGCTGGCCTGCTACGCTAGGATGATCTTCCCGCGTCTTTCCAGGCCCGATTCCATCCTTCATTAGACGTGAAAGAGATGGAAGAACATTTATCGGCGGATATATTCCACGCGCATATAATTCTCTATCCAGAATGATCTGCCCCTCAGTAATGTAACCTGTAAGGTCAGGAACTGGATGAGTCATGTCTCCTCCTGGCATTGTTAAAATGGGCATTAAGGTTACAGAACCCTTCTTTCCCTTGATTTTTCCAGCTCTCTCATATATTGTCGCAAGATCAGTGTAAAGATATCCGGGGTATCCCTTCCTGGCCGGTACCTCTTCTCTTGCTATGGATATTTGTCTAAGAGCTTCAGCATAATTTATCATATCTGTAAGTATAACTAAGATATGCATGTCAAGATCAAATGCGAGATATTCTGCAATAGTTAATGCGATCCGCGGAGCGATAATTCTTTCAATAACGGGGTCATCCGCTAAGTTAAGAATCATAACAGAGCGATTAAGAGCTCCAGTTCTTTCAAATTCCTCTCGGAAGTAAGCGAATTCTTCATGCTTAATACCCATTGCACAAAAAACAATTGCAAAATCCTCTTCTTTTCCAGGAATTGTTGCCTGCCGAGCTATCTGCGCCGCAAGGACATTATGAGGAAGACCAGATTCAGAGAAAAGCGGAAGTTTTTGGCCTCTAACCAAAGAGTTCATTCCATCAATTGCTGATACTCCTGTTTGAATGAACTCGCTCGGTGGATCTCTGGCGGCTGGATTAATGACTGAGAAGAATATTTCTCTCTCCTCGTCTCCAACTGGTGGAGGTTGGTGATCTAATGGCTTAAAGCTTCCACTAAAAACTCTTCCGATAACATCATCTGATACAGGAATCTTAATGACTTCTCCAGTAAAGCGTATGTTCGCTCCTAATTCAAGCCCTTCTGTCCTACCAAAAACTTGAACAATGGCTAAATTTTCCTGAGAGTCTAGTACAGTACCTAACATTTCTCGTCCATCAGGTAAAGTTATCTCAACGAGCTCATTATACTTTGCTCCTTTTACTCCTTCAACGACAAGAAGAGGTCCACGAACTTCCCGAACTGTCCTATAAATCAATCCCATTTTTTCTGTTGCCAATAAACTCCCTCCAAGACACCTTATTCTTCTAGACTAATACCATATTCATCAGCAAGCTTCATTAAAGCTTCCTTAACATGTCTTTCTATTTTCTCAATTTCTTCTAAACTTCCCTTCTCTTTCATTACCTTAAGATTTCTGACAACTCTAGGCAATTCTCTTATTTTTTCAACAGGTATATTGTTCTCAACTAACTTCTTAGCTAGTCTATAAAACTCCATTATAATTCGCAACATTTTTGCTTGCTTTTCTGGAGGGCAGTAAGTATCGATGGGATGGAATGCATTCTGTATTAAGTATCCCTCTCTGATGATTTCCGCTATTAACAATATAAGCTTCTGAGACTCGGGTAGAGCTTTTTCACCGACTATACGCGCGATTTCCTCAATTTTTGAAGCTTCTTGAAGAAGTGATAATGCTTCCTCTCTGAATCTTATAAAGTCGGGATCTATTTTATTCCAGTATCCCGATAATTGATCAATATACCTGGAGAAACTTAGCAACCAATTAATAGCCGGGAAGTGTCGTCTGAAGGCTAATTCTTTATCCAATGCCCATAAAGTCCCAACGAAACGCAGTGTAATTGATGTAACTGGCTCGCTAAAATCTCCGCCTGGAGGGGAGACAGCCCCCATAATTGTAAGGGCCCCTATGCGGTTGTCCCTACCAAGGGTAATTACTCTTCCAGCTCTCTCATAAAACTCAGCAATTCTCTCTGCTAAATAAGCTGGAAATCCACGTTCAGCGGGAATTTCTTCAAGTCTACCAGAAATATCCCTAAGGGCTTCAGCCCATCTTGATGTAGAATCAGCCATTAATGCAACACTATAGCCCTGATCCCTAAAGTATTCACCAATCGTTACCCCTAAATATATTGATGCCTCTCTAGCATATACTGGGAGATTACTGACATTAGCTATGAAAATAGATCGCTCAATAAGTCTTTTTCCAGTCCTAGGATCCTTTATTTCTGGAAAATGTGTAATAACATCAGCCATCTC
>JAHKLG010000178.1 GCA_029856625.1 Candidatus Njordarchaeota archaeon
ACGAGGTCGGGGATGTAGAGCTCGCGGGACTAGGAGGAAGCAATAAGACGCCATTTCATACCAATATAGAGTGGACGGAAGAGGAAATAAGGAGAATCCTAGAAAAAATTGGTGTGGGAGAAAGAACGGTTCTCGTAACTCATTGCCCACCTCATGGGACAAAGCTGGATAAGGCGATGAAAATAAAGCATGTAGGAAGTAAAGAATTGAGAAAGTACATAGAGCAGAGACAACCAAAACTAGTACTAACGGGTCATATACATGAGAGTACTGGAATGGATAAAATAGGGAAAACAACGATAGTTAATCCTGGATCGGCCAAGAGAAAAAGGTATGCGATAATAGAACTAGGAGAAGAATTAAAAGTAATGATACACAAGTTATAACATATCAAGATTGTTAACATTTCTCCTTCTATTTGTTAAGGGTCTCCTTTAAAAATTTGTAAAAAGAGAAGTTTACTTATGATGTAAGTTTTAAGAGGATGCTAGGTTTTAATAGCATCATTTATGAAGTTCCTACTGGGAATTTTTTATCGTGAATTTTGAGTAGTGATGATGAATAAATTAACTCATAACTCTTTTTAGGAACACTATTGCTGGGAATAATATCTTTACGGCATCTTCTACCCGGAGTATTAGGTGGCCTATATCTGGAATTACATGGAGTTCGAATGATTTGCCCATCTCCAGGAGTTTTGAAACGTATTTTAACACGGGTTTTAATGGCGTTCTAGAATCATTCTGGGGATGTATTATGCATAATGGCGCTTTTAGATTTTTAATATAAGTAATTGCACTTCTCTCCTTTAATAATTCTCTCTTGCCAGCAAATAATACTTCTACGAATTTCTTGAATAATGCGTCACTTAACTCATATAATTCTTCCCAATCAGTAATTCCAGCACCAGCTACACCAGCAGTCCATAGATCCGGCTTTTTAACAGTGGCTAGGAATGTCATGAATCCTCCATAACTATAACCCATTATAGCTATCTTGGATGCGATATTATTCTCCTTAACCCATTTAGCAGCATGAGCAACATCTTCTAAATCACCGCCTCCGGGGTCACCAATATCCATTCTCCTGAATTCTTCTCCATACCCAGTCGATCCCCTGAAGTTCGGGGCTATGACATGGAATCCGCACGCTACAATGGATGCTATCATCCTATTCCAGGAATCACTAACATTTGCCCATGGTCCTCCATGCACATAAACAACAACAGGCCCAGGCTTCTCTATTCTCGGATTCTCTATAACAAAAGCCGGTATTTCGAGGCCATCAAAGGATTTATAACGTATATGCTTTGCCCCTCCCAGCGACTTTCTTATTTCTTCTGGTAATTCAGTTCCTAGTAACGTCTTTATCTCTCCTGTCTTCAGATTTACTTCTAATATCCTATACGGCGTCGTTAGTGATGACCAAGTTACATAAGCTTTGTCATCTACTAAGACTAGATTGGTTGCAAAACCTTCGGGTGTAGGGACGAGTCTTCCATCATAGAAAACTTTTGTTCTACCATCTCTTAACCCTATGAACCATATCTTCCCATCGGGTGTCCAATCGAAGTTAAGATACTCTATAAACTCATATTTCTTATACTCATCATGTCCAAATTCTGGTTCTATGATCTCTTCCCTTTTTATATCAAGCAGAACAAGTTTTTCTGGCCCAAACGCCGTGGTTGAGAATAAGATTTTATCATTAAATACTCGCGGAGACTTATTAGTGGAGCCCTCTCTGGGCGTATATATTCTGAAATCTCCTGACGGTATATCAAATATAAATAGTTCCTGAGACTTGGGATTACCCTTCAGAATTCCCTGACCAGCTATTACATTCCCCTTTATACTCGTTGCGAAAAATATGTAATTTGCCTCATAAACCTTCTCAGCAGAACCATCCGGCTTAATAATCCACATATCAAGCTTATCCATTGTGGATGAACTTAACGCGAATTTTTCTCCATCAAAAACAATGCTTGTTATTCTCCTGGGCGTTATGGCTTCAACCTCATACCTCTCCATCTTATCAATATTTACAATGAATGCTTTATGCTGCTCCTTACCCTTAGCAATATCTATAGTATAGATCAGGTAAGGGGAATCATGGACAATGTCACTGATCCCAATAATATCATCTGCAATCTTTATTTTCTCACCAGTCTTTATGTTAAGTATCCATAGACTCCGAGAACCTTCCTGCGTCGTTACGTATACTAATTTTTCTCTCGCATAACCAACAACCGAGAAAAGGGGGGCTCTAACTATTTCCTCAATTGTTTTTAATAGTTTAGAGAACTCCAAGAAATCACCAGCCAGGAATGGTATGTGACCACTAATTGTAATTCAGCATCCCTTATATCTTTAAAATTTTTACAATATTTTCTCACACAGAGGGTTAGCTTTATATCCTGTTCTATATGTAGAACGATATGCAATAATTTTTGTTCTATTGATAGAACAAAAATGTCCATTAGGAAGTTGCTTAGACAAGTAATAGTAGCACACTCATCAAGCTGATACAGGTATGCTGAAGCACGGAGGACGAAGATATATTTAAGAGAGAAGTAAGAGCATTAGCGAGAGCTGGGAAAGAACTGGACGTAGGAAGAGGGATTATTATAACATATAATGATGATAATAAAGTAAATTATCGGGGGATGAGAATAGAGGTAATTCCTATCTGGAAGATTCCTATTAGAGATCGTGAATATCTAAAAAATACACGCTTGTATCCGAGATTTAAGAGAATAGGAATGATAAATATGGGTAATGGATTTTTTGTCTAGTGATGTGAGGGCTTTAATAGATCCCCAATTTCCCCTCTTTTAGTGCTCCTTTATAGACGATCCTGAACACTTTGATGGCTATTGGATAGCCCACTATGGTGTATATTATCATCGCGAGAGTATCCATTAGTACTCTTGGGTGGAAGATAGTTACTCCCCAGATCAGGGAATACCTAATAGCATCTAGGGCATAAGTTAATGGTAAGCCGAAGGAGATTATTCTTAAGCTTGGGGGAAGTATTGTTATCGGGAAGAATGTTCCTCCGAATAACTGGTTTATCCACGTTAAAGCCCATCCGATGGGGTCTCCTTGCTTAAACTTCATAACCATGGCAGCTGAGAGTATGCCTATGGGCAAATTACTCAGGACTAAAAGTAGTACGAGGAGAATGAGGGTTAAAAGCGTATAAATATTTACAACTATTTTCGCCCCTAACATTATGCCTAGAGGGAGTATTATTATGAGGAAAATGCTTGAGTAGAGTACGTAATATAAGAGGTCTCCAAGAAATAATATGACAAAATC
>JAHKLG010000179.1 GCA_029856625.1 Candidatus Njordarchaeota archaeon
AGATTCTTAAAGTCGCCAACGGTTGCTATCAGCTCCTCCTCATCTCTTTTAATTTCTATATTCCATTTTATGATATTCTTCTTCGTAATTTATTTACAGCCTTCCATCTTCCTTTTCGTAACAGCGGGGGCCATACTCTTCATAATATCTCCGATCATAAAGCATAGGAGCAGCGCTGGTCTAGAGCCATATGCAACTCTTATGAGAGTAATGATCATTATTGGCTCTTTAATCGGTTGTTCATACCACTGGGGAACGGGATTGTGGCCAGATATGGATCGAAATCTCTTGGTACTCTTTTTACTTATATATTCTACAGGTATTTTCTGGGTCTATAATTATATTACAGAATTTATAGAAGGGGAGGCTGAAAGAAGTTATTTAATACTTGATCTTCCGTTCATCTCCGTTTCTATATTCATATTCATTCTTGCTGTTTTTAGCAATAGATACTACTTAGGGGACCTCTACATATTTGGCATGGCATACAAGATTTCGCATCTCCCATTCTTCTTAATAGGCATGGGGGTATTTTATCTACTCCTATTATACGCCAGGCGTATAAGGCAGAGACAGGATCCTCTGCCCAAGCTTACTAGGCTCTTTAGTAGAGCATTAAGGCTTCTTTCAAGGTTTAACATTAGGATAGGATCGATCACCATACTATTTATGTTAACATCTATCCTCATCCTATCCCTCAATAACGCGATTATTTTTAATCGTGTCCTAGCAAGTAGTTATTACGTCACCTCTAAGGATGTTTACGGCTTACATGATGCAGAGAGGTTCCTGAATCTTAATGTTACGAATTGGGAGCTCGTTGTTACCAATATCTATGAGCTAGTAGTTCAATCCTCTGGAAAAATAGTACTTTCTTATCCACTTAATCTGAAAGATGCAGAGATATTACTATCGATGAATGCGTCAATAAGCTTCATTTATCATGATAACCCTATAGTAGGTTGGCTTGCATACCGTTACGGAATAGTGGAAAGAGTTATAGAACCACTCAACGATTACCTATCAAATATCACACAACCCCTTCGACTTAACGATTTTGTTACGATTTATAGGATCAATGGTAGCAAGATTACGTACCCAATTCAAAGCGCATTCATGCCAAAAATCAGGGTTAGTCTTAGGATGTATAACTTAACGAATGTTGAGCTCACTATTTATGGAACAGAAAACTTGCCGCAGAATACATCGTTATACATAATAGTTAATACCCCAATTTTCTCACGAATATTCAAGGTGAAGACCAACTTTAAACCCATAAGAATAATCTTTGAGAGAACAGTATCTTTTGACTCCCTAATAAATATTGCTGTAAGCTCATTAATCGCGAGATACTGCAATGTCATTATACTTGATGATAACCTTACCCTTCTATATCTCGGCACCCATAGCTTATACAGCTTTAGCGATACATTATTATTATTCGCATTGATCCCAATTTTCCTAGTCTTCATAACGCTTCAAGAAGGCATCTCTCCAGCTAGTATCATGCGAAGAAAAAACGATATAGTTAAGTTAGCTGAACAATTTCTATCAGAACTAAAGATTATAAGATAACGGCGGAGAAGGCCAGAGATGAAAGTACTTATTTTTTCTCTTAGCAAATTATTCGGTAATTTTATTTCACAAAAAATTGCTGAGAAAGACGTAGAGATTCAAACAGTAAATCTCCAAGATATTTTAAGGAATCGGAATCCCCAAGGAATCCTTAAAGAACTGCTTTACCCTTTTTTTAGAGCACATATTCTTCATTTCGTATACGCTCCAGTGAGAGGCATTCATTTCTTATTATTTCTCCTCGGCGTTTTATTAAGAAAAAAGATCATCGTGCACTGGATTGGAAGCGATGTGTTAGAAATAAGAAAAAGACTTCTCAAAATCTCATCGATTATTATAAGTCGCCTAGCAAGTATTCATATTTCAGTATCGCCTTGGCTTGCAGATGAGATCCAGAACTATTCAGGGATTTATTCCATAGTCCTTCCAATAGTCCCCCCTGATATAGATGATCTCTCAAAAAGAAGAATTCATAGGAAATTTTCCAGATGCTTATTAGCTTACATATCATGTCCAAAAGAATTCCTCACCTATAGTGGCGATATTATCATTGAATTAGCAAAGAGATTACCCGACTACCGATTCTACGTAATGGGTATTAATATGGGAGAAGTAAAGAGAATTATAGGTAATAAAGTTCCAGAAAACATTATCTTTCTAGGCAAGGTTCCCCGGAGAATAGTCATTAAGTTCTATGAGAAAATCCCCATCCTACTCCGTATTAATAGGCATGATGGATTGCCAAACATGGTGTTAGAGGCCCTAGCTATGGCCATGCACGTTGTAACAACTTTACCAATTCCCACTTGCTATAGGGTTAGACTAGATAATCTAGACTCAATAATAAGTACGATAAAGAGCATTAAGACCCCGCTGAATAGTGATGGGAGAAAATATGTTCTACAGAAATATGATCCGAATAAACTCTATGCTAAATATGTCCGATTATACCGGATTTTACTACGTGCATAATTCCTAGGGCTATTAAATTACCTCAATAGTACATAATGGTGAGAAAAATGAAAATAATCTCTGTGGTTGGGGCTAGACCAAATTTCATCAAATTGGCGGCCTTAATTCCCCATTTAAATAAGAAAGCAGATCACATCATTGTACACGTTGGACAACATTATGATTATGAGTTATCGAAAGTATTTTTTGAGCACTTGGACATACCAGATCCCCACTATTATCTCGGGGTAGGATCCGGTACTCATGGTTATCAATTAGGGGAGGGCATAAAGAGAATGGAGAGAGTATTGTTTAGAGAGAAACCTGATCTAGTGATTGTCTACGGAGACACGAATTCCACACTCATAGGAGCTCTCTCCGCTGTTAAGGCTGGCTTTAAAGTGGCTCATGTAGAAGCTGGCTTGAGAAGTTATGATATGAGAATGCCTGAGGAGATAAATCGGAGAATAATTGATCATATTTCCTGGCTCTTATTTGCACCAACTGAAACAGCATTAAGAAACTTGGTAAATGAGAAAACTATGGGTAAAAAATTCTTAGTAGGAGATGTTCATGTTGATGTCTTACGTAAATGGATAGGTGTTGCAGAAAAGAGATCCCAGATTCTAGAAAAACTCGATCTAGAACCAAGCCAATATATAGTAACTACAGTACACAGAGCGGAGAATACGGATAATCCAGATAGATTGAGGGCAATAGTCGATATATTAGTCTCAATTCCTCATACTGTAATATTTCCCATTCACCCAAGAACAA
>JAHKLG010000018.1 GCA_029856625.1 Candidatus Njordarchaeota archaeon
TAACGTAGCTCCCTCGTGGAACGCCCAGATGATTAGCTACTGAGCGGCACTTCGCCATCAATATAATGTATACGGGTTTATCAAATTCATACTCTGTAAGGCTTTCATAAGCAGCCATTCCTTTAGCTATTACAAGATCAACTCTGTCAAAGATTCTTAGAAATTCCGTATTCACAAACTCATTAAAGAAAATTCCTATAAACCATCCTACTGGCACTACTTTCTCAGCAACTTTTTCAAAGCCAAGCCTCTTTGCTTCCTCAACTGTTATATCGTTGAGAACAGGTTTCTCTCGCGCTGCCACAAATACTTTCTTCCCAAGTCTTTCCTTCAGAAATCTCACCACGTCCAGATCAACTATCGCTTCTCCCGCGTTATCTAGTACGTATAATACTTGTTCTGACCTCTTCAGATTCATCCATAAATCTTTAGAATCATCTATTCTCAGATTTCTTTCCGCATCCTCAATCATTTTGAGAAAATTATTCATGTTTATGTCATATCCCAGTATGAATGGATCAATCAGGTTGGCTACTGCTGCCGCAAGCAAGAGTCTTCTGAAGGTCTCGTAATCATCCCCATTTATTATCTCGTCCCGTATCCTATTCCATAATTTGCTCATCAGCTTCGTACTCTCGTCTTTAAAACCCTTGTATGGATCTGGGTTCTTAAGAACTCTTTGAAGAATTTTCTCCCTCTTAGTACCTAGCCAAGCTGGAACCTGCTTCAGATTGAAATCTTTTAGCAACATTCTCATAACTTTTTTACAAGCTTCAATAGATACATCTTGCGGTAATTTAAGCAGATCCCTCGTCAATACTACAGCCCTATGGAATAAACACTCCAGACAATCTATAGTAACTTTCATAGAGAGACCTCCTAATTAAGTATTAGAGAAAGCTCCCTAGAATTGTTAATGACCTTATTATCTTCCTACAAATTTAAGATAGTATTATGTAGACCAGTGTAATTGTTAATAAATCAGCCGTGGCCGTTAGGATGGGGATCGAAACATTATCTGGATCTATACCGAACCTAAAAGTAAGAATAGCAACCATTACGGAAAGGACGGTTATTATTAAACTAGCGGTCATGGTTACGTAAAGGTAAGTTGTTGATAGAAAGATCGTATCCACAAGGCTTAATCTCGTTAATAAGGAACCAAGGATCGCTAGGATGACCACTACTCCCATCAAAGGTGGTATAATCAACGCTAAAAGTTGAAGCATCATTATCGAAATTCCACGTATATCATCCGGATCCAACTCCCCTAGGTGCAACTTTGTAGTAATTGTAGAGACTATTATAGAGCCAATATCACCATTAGTATCCATTATTGCTGGTAGAATAGCTAATACTCCTGGCAATATTCCCAGTTTCTTCTCAAGCAGGGTTAAAAGCATCCCCGCAAAACTCGACATTGCTAGAGAAAACAAAATACCTAGATAAGCCTCTATTATCGTTTTTCTAAACATTGTACTTTTTCGGAATTTTGATATGACACATCCAATCGGTATGATTAGGACTAAGAAAAATGGGATTCCTCTAAGTATGCATATTAGAATATCCCAAGGTTGAAGAAAAATTATAATTCCTAGTAAAATAGCAGAAATAGCGATATCATTAATTGTTGACATTACTGGGTAAACGATCTTGTCAGGGTCGAGACCTGTTTTAAACGTGAAGAAACCAGCGAGACTTGTTAATATGATTGAGAATAAGCTCGTAATTATAAAAACTGCTGGGATAACAAGGAGAGAGACGATTACTTGGATATATACTCGAGTAAACATTGCTACAACTAACGTTGCTATAAAACCATTTACCACTCCAAGGAATAATATACTAGCAATCAAGGAGTAATACTCCTCGGTATTTTTTAGAAAGCTTGGTAAGATCGACCCTATATGGAGACTAGTCGTTAACCTACCACAGAAAGCTCCGTTTAGCGCTCCTCGGACAGTCAAGAGAATAGGGAAAATCAATAATATCCATCCAACTCGGCTTTGGTAAGGCAGTAAGAATGTGGCGGTGAACCCTGCAAAAACTCCTAGTATATCCACTAATAAGCCTATTAGTATGTCCCTTTCTTGGCTTATATACTCCGCAAGGAGACTCCTGATATCCACCATTTATTGACGCTCCATAAATGCTTTTTTGCAATCTTTTATGATAACTACTCATTTCCCCCTCTTACCCACATAAGAGCCGTGGAATGCGACACATTTTTAACCACTCAATTATTTCACGTTATAAAATTTTTTCACAACGCTGATTCGTACTCGCCTTGGTAAGGGAGAATGAAGGAAATTATCTTACTCTTATTGCCATGTAATCCAGCTGCCAGAAAAGGAAATTATTTTGCGGGGAGGAGTTGGGAAGTTATCCGCAATATATATAAAAGAGCCAGGATAGATCTTAGGAAGGTTCTATTTGCCGCTGTAGACTCTATTATAACTTTTAGAGATCCCGTCAATGATAAAGAAACGCTTGGTGCTATTGTTCTGGGTACGCCCATCGAGATGAGAAGAGTCGCTAATCATGATCTTCATCCAGCATGGGAATTCTTTAAGAAGAATAATTTTGAAAACCTGCGAATTCACGCATACTATGTGGAAATCGGTTTACGCAGAGTTTTTAGAAATTATAAGATCAAGTACTTAATCGCTATCCTTAACGTGAGAGCATATAGATTAGCCACGTATAAGGCTCTCATTAATATTGGGGATGGAGACTTACCTCCTAACACATTCTTCTTTGATTGTCCCGATTCTCCAGCATGGCTATTTCACTGCGCTAAGGAAAGTATTAAACTCTTAAGAAAGTGCTTGTTAGGGGAAGTGAGAGGAGGGTGTATAGTTACGACTAGTAAGATAAGGGAATATATTAGGAGAGTTGGTAGGCCCAGGAATATTCCAGAGGAATTTGCTTATTGGAGAAAGAACCATAAAGAAATCCTATTAGAGAATATGGATCCTTAAGATGACTTTTAGAACCAAGCTAAGCGATGACCCATAATGGAATGGGTATTTGACACATTTATCAGTAAGGCGGATCTCTTCTCGATATTATTCAGGATGAAGTGGATAAAAGCAGAAAAAGAAGCAGAAGAGATTCGTGATTTACTACATAAACATGGTGTTGAAAAAGGTAATGTTCTGGACCTTATGTGCGGGGATGGGCGAATAAGTGTTTTTCTAGCTAAATGTGGCTATGATGTAGTAGGTATTGATTTATCACCCTCCTTCATAGAAAGAGCTGTGAAGAATGCGAGAAAACACGGTGTGTTAGGAAAAACGGTATTTATTATTGGAGATGCTAGGTATGTTGATAAGTTCGTGAATAGAGAATTTGATGCAGTAATTATAGTATGGCAGAGCATAGGTTATTATGATAAGGAAACGGACCTCAACCTCTTCAAAAAACTTTTCAGAATTGTCCACCCTGACGGTCTCCTCTTAATATATGATTTTATGATAAGAGATAAGATCAATGAGTATCTGAGTAATTTGCCGGGATATTTTCTTATTGATGAGTTCGCTGTCAGAGCCGAGATTAATTTTGATGAAAGAGAATCAAGGCTCTTAATTAACTGGTTTTTCTATAAAATGGAGAAAGTTAGGATGAAGTTTCTAGGATGTTCAAAGGCTTGTATAATTCTTTACACTCTTAGAGAGATTATTGATATGCTCTCAAGCGCTGGTTGGAGGATTCTCGAATATAGAGACCCGAACTCGAGGAGACCCTTTTATATTATAGCTAGGGCCGAAAAGTGAAAGCTTGATAGGTTATTAATCCAGCATAGCTAACAAGTTGTATACTTGCGTATTTCATACATTCAAGCAGTAACCAGCCCATTAATGGAGTTAACAGCATAAAAAGTAGGCTTAGGGCCAGGCTAATTGTAGCAAGTAACAAACTCTTATTTATCAGATGTTTACCGAATGACTTGTAATGCCTCCCCAATGTTACATGTAGTAGGACAAGAATCCCAGCAATGATCATGGAACTCATCATTGCTTGGATTAAGAAAGCCAAGCTGTTAGTTAGGGATGAGGCGCCAAGAATCAGTGTCAAGTGTTCCTGGACGACTCTCCAAGAAATCATTGAAAATTCAAAATTTGATAGAATCATTAACGAGCCAATAATAGCTAGGAATAATCTTTCCTGTGGGAAATTAACAGTTTCTTCCAAGATTGATCCCTATTCTCATCATAATTCTCTATTGATAACCAGTTCATAGTAATTATAAAACGTTAGTAGGTTCTCGGTTTCTGAATCTATTCGATATTACTTTTGCCGCACTCATTTAAAGAACTCATCCAGCCTTTTCATTATTTTTCTATATCCTCTCTCTTGCAACCATTTCTTAACATTCTCTGGAGTTCTAAGCCTGATAAGTAACTTAACGGCTTCATCATAAAGCTTGTCTAATTCTCTAATAACCTCCTGGGGATAATTCTGGTAGGGAATAATCGCGTATCTTGCATAGTTTAAAGCTTTTATAGCATGCTCTAGGCTAATATTCCCAAGGGCAAAATGGCTCAGAATGTCTTCAACTTTTAAAAATGCCTCCATAGGTCCCTTAGAAAATTCTCTCCCTCCCTGTATAGGGGGAGGAGCTGGATTAAATTTTATCTTCTCAAGCGAGAATTCATATGTAGCTTTTGGAGTAGGTTTTTCTCCCTTAGCAACAGATATTATTTTCTTTATCTCCTGATCAATCTCTGCTAACCTCTTAACTCCCGTCTTCATCTCATAGGGTCCAATTTCCTTAAATGCTTTCCTCGCAAGTTCATCCGCCTCTCCTTCTTCGAATTTCCTCCAATCCGGATTGTGTTTTGGTCTTCTAGGATCTACCCAAGATAGATCAAAATCACTCATATCATCTGGTTTAAAAGCAACACATGCAACATCTAGCTCCCTATGAAGACTTAGCGGTGCTGTAAATACTCTCTGCGGATCCATCAAGTTCTCCACCTTTATCGGCTTTACTGGAGCCCTTTCACTTATTTTCTCAATATCCTTACGAGCCCTCTTTAGGACGTATTCCACAACACCATAGGCCAAGTCTAGGGGTTTTATTTCCCTGTATACATCATTCGAGAAAGCTTTCTCATGAATATGGATATGAACTCCATTACCCGACCACTTTAGATATACTGACTCGGTCACACCTTCTCTCATTAGAATATCTATTATTATTTCAGCGGCTTTTAATGTCCAATCCCATTGCTCTATATGACTATCAATATCCCAAGTAGGGGTCTTTGCCACAACGTTGTTGTAGTAATCCAAAGCACTCTCCTTTGTTGATAAATCCCTGTAAATGTTAGCTGTAGCATAGAATGTCCTTGGTCTTAAGGCTTTTAGCCGATCCATAATCTTTCCAATATCCTCCGGCCTATTGATGACTAATGGCTTCTTCTCCAAGTACCTGACGAGAACAGGACGACCATCTTTTTCTCTCGCCTTACAATGAATGGCAACCCATCTCCCTCTACAAAACTCCGCAATTTCTTGTCTAACGAAGGGTTTAGCATAGTATATTCTTTCGTCAATCATTGATTATCCACCTATGAGAGAGAATATTCTTATTCACTAAATCATGCAGAATAGCAAGATTAAATATTCTGGAGAGATGAGCATGCGAATTCTCTTATTACATGTGAAGAGGATTTGGTATCGTGTCGGTAGGATGAGTTATGGTAAGGATGAATCCCTGATAGGAAGAACATGGGAGGGTGAGAATATTCCTGTTGCTTTAATCCATGTCGAGGAGAAAGATGTAGAGAATAGTAAGAAGATCGTTGAAAGAGCATTCAGGGTTCTCAGTTGGTATGCGAGGAAAGTGAAGGCAAATAAAATCGTTCTGCATTCTTTTGCCCATCTGTCCGACGATAAAGCTTCTCCAGAAAAAGCCGAGAAGATTTTAAATGCTATAGCTGAGAAAATGAGGAGAAAGAGATATGATGTCCATGTGACTCCATTTGGTTACTTTTTAGAGCTTCTATTACACATTACTGATGAACCAATATCTCGTGTTTATCAGGAGTTTTAGTTTTACTTACGGTTATCACTCATCTCAATTTTATGGAGGAGGTATAAAACAATTCCAAAAAACATAGATTTTTATCCTCGTTAAAACGAGTGTTACAGAAATGTTATTAATCAAGTTAAAAGCTTGGAGAGGAAATTTATCGGTGATTTTGTGTGACGTATGATGCTGTCAAAGCTTCAATACTACTAATGCTTAATATCCTAGAAAAGGAAGGCAAGAAAGGTTCACAAAAAATCTTGATTGAAGATATCAATAACACGCTATATCTTGTTAAGTACCTTCTCAAGAAGAACATTGGAGAACTAGCGGATAAGTACTTGGATTTCCGAGTAGATTGCGCCTCTAGGCTAGGCCTTAAATCTCGTGATATCTCTAGAATCTTCTCTAATCTAGTGAATAACAGACTCATTATGGAATCAGAGAATGGTTTTCAATTAACTCGCATTGGGTTTAAGGTGCTCGGTTCATATATTGAGGGCTCTCTTCATGAGTTCTTGAAGGATGTGGAGAATGCTATATCCTATTTACTTGAAAACTTTTCCCTGTCGGAGATAGAGGAGCTTGCCAAGAAATTATATTACGCGGAACTTGAGAAAAAGGAAACCGAGATTACGCATATAACTATCAAGATTTTATCTGGGATGAAGAATAAATCTTAAGCCGTCTCTGGCAACTCGAGCCTTGCTATCATGTATTGCAATTTTATTATTTCGTCTGTAATGTGTCCAAACTTTTTCCCTTTTAAAAGCGATGTCACTTCCTTCCTTATGGCGTCAAGAAATTTTTCTAGATTCTTCTTTTTTCGTAAATAGATCCTCATAGGGGTTATTACCTGTGGCCAAGCGTATAGGAGATCACTTATTCTCTCATCCTTAATAAATTTCTTCGGGTTTTCCCCTACCTCTTTACCAACTTTTGTAAGAAATCTAATTACAAGGTCTCCTTCCATTAAGACATGGGAAATTATAGGAACGAACTTTATCGGAGGAAGATCTATCCAAATATCATCCTCTCCAAACCCCCTGTAATGCCTCCTAACTACGTGTATAATCTTTTCTCTTAAGGTTTTTAGTAGGTCAGCCAATTCTTTCTCTTTTTCTTCCCTAAACACTCTTAACGTATTTACATCCACGAACTTGTCTCTATTGTCGTAAATTATTTTATCAGCTTCTTCCTTAATGCTTGGTGTCAGCGGGATTTCTTCCGTATATATTAGTTTCCATTTCTTTTCTCGTCTCTTTATAGTCTTGATAATTTCTTCCGCTCTCTTTCTCTCTGGACTATCCTTTTTCAAGTAGTTTTCTGGGAAGTATTCGAGTAAGTTCTCATCAGTTAGTTTCAAAAAGGCTTCATTGTCTTTCCCAGTTATTGTGTTTATAAGAATTCTCTCAAAAACTGGTCTAAGAAGTTTCATTAATTCTTTTATCTCATGCTCAAATAGCCTTACCGTTTTATGCAAGTATACATTATTATACAGCCAGAATCTTGAGAATAGAATGTTTCTTATAGTATCTTTTACCCTCTCAGAGAAAACTATTTCGAATTCTTCTTTCGGAGATCCCGGGGGGATTAGGTAGGCATTAGTTATTAGTCTTTTATAATCCACTGTCCCGTACTCTATTACCCCCGTATAGTATGCATCCCGTAAAATGAAATCTATTATATCAGCTGAGAAGAAAGCGTCTCTAATCACTTTTCTTAGAACCCTTATTATCCTTCTAGTTCTCGTCATTTTGCTAGCTATTTCATGCGGTGCTAGAATATAATCTATAGTCTCTATGACTGATTCTGGATACAAGATATCCTTGTAGTTCTCTGTCTCTTTCAGTATCTGCTCTCTCAAATATACCTGATAGATTTTGTAACCTAGTACTTCATGATTATATACACCCATATCATGAAGCTTTCGGCACTGCTTAATAACCGCTGAATCAAATGCATGGGAAAATGGACCATGGCCGAGATCATGTAATAGTCCCGAGATACGCACCCCCTCTATTATTGAGAATAGATCTTTTGGATCTTTTATCTCTAATTTCTTCAAATCTACTCCAAGCTTTGCTGCTGTATTTGCTATTAGGTGAAAGGCGAACATTCCTCCAAGATGCATAACGCCCAAGCTATGGTGAAACCGTGTGTGCGTTGCGCTGGGATAAACGATGTGAGCCACTTGTAATTGCCTAATACTCCTTAATCTCTGAACAAATTCTGAATCTACTATTTTACGCTCAATGGGGGATATGTGTATGTATCCATATATGGGATCCCTTATGCGCCTCTCCTTCAGGCTGATTAATAATCCTGTCCCATCATGGAAGATATAATGAATAGTGCCACTATTAGCCAACTTTTATACCCCTAAGGAAGCTAATTAATTCTGCATATCTTTAAGGCAAGTTTAAGAGATGAAAGCAAATGAATTTATTAGAGATTGGTTACTGATAAGATTTTATTGGATGATGAAGATCCCCTTCGCGGAGGAAACGATGAAGAGCAGGAGAAGAGCTGACTAATAACCCGGCGGATAAACGTATCTCCTTATGAAAATTCTTCGATAATAATATTTGCCTAGCAACCATCCTACAACAAATCCAACTATATGCGCAAAGAAAGCTATACCAGCTGATGGCCCAAAAGCGATCATATACAGGAACTGAAGCACTAAGTAAAATATAGCGAACTGGATGGCTGTCATTGGAATAATAGCTATAAAAACGAAGACTGTTAATCTAGCTCTTGGATAGAAGACAATAAATGTTGCTAAGATCCCTGAAATAGCTCCAGAGGCTCCTATAACTATTGTTAAAATCGGTAATCTATACACATAAACAACCATTAAAGAGTATAATATGTTCCCCAGTATCCCGGATAAGAAGTATATTATAAGGAAATTTCTGGTTCCAAGCTCCCTTTCTACAGGAATTCCAAACACGTAAAGACCCCACATATTCAGAAAGAGGTGGATGAAGTCTTTATGAAGAAAAATGCTAGTGACTAGTCGTTCAATCTGAACACCTTTAAGCAATAGGTAAGGAAAAAGTCCGAATCTAACTAAGATATAGCGTCCAGTTAGATAGTCTAAGATGAGAATAATTAAACATAATAACATTATAGTAAAAGTTGCGGGCGCAATCCTGAACTGAAAACATAATGCATCTATAATTCCCTTTCTACGCCTCCACATCATATACACATCAAAAACTATTTCCAAAACATTACAATGAAGATTAAAAAATAAGAAAGTAAAAGAAAGTAAAAACGTGATTAGAAAACCGTTACTAAGCCAAAAATATTAAGAGCTTTATTCCTCTACTGTAATAGAGTTTGTAGGACAGCTATCAGCAGCAGTCTTTACGGTGTCTTTTAGCCCCTCATCCGTTACTTCTCCTTCGTACGGAGAATCTCCTGTTCTCCATTTCTCAACAATTACTGATTTTCCTTCCTCACCCATCTCAAATACATCTGGCGCCATAGAAACACATACTCCGCATCCAATGCATGTTTCAGCATTAATTTTTACCTTGAATGGAGCCATATAACTCACCGCAAGAGAAAGCCAAATCGCTTTGCGCACTAGAAGAAGAATCTTTTTGTTTTAATAAGCTTTACATACTTACTATTTCCACGTTATTTCATTTCATTTTAATCGAAGATTCTTTCTTAATAGTGCGATCTTGAGCTTTTTCTATTGGTTTTACACGGGTGAATGAAAGTAAAAACGCTTTTGGCTTCGCATGTAGATAATATTAAGTTTTTAATATCTCGTTTTCTTCAATTCTTCATTCCAGTCTTTGGTTTCCTAGGGATTGTTGGGGAAAGAAATGCTAAAGGATCCTCCAGTAATCGTCATAGGTGATATTTTACTTTCGAATATTCGGCCATGGAAGATATTCCCAGATACAACAACCGATGTCATGATTAGTTCTTACGAACTTCTAACCAAACGTGGTATTTTAGCAAAGATTAGGGCTCGGGGTGGTATTAGAAGTTTTTTGGAGTTAGATGATAAAATAAAGCTCTGGCTTGATAGTGGCGGTTATCAGATAATGAGAAAGGGTCTTAATATTTCTATTGAGAGAATAGCTAGGATATACGAAGAGATAGATGCGGACTTCTATATATCCCTAGACTATCCAACACTCCCCGGAGATTCTCCAAGGGTCAGAGAGAAGAAGATGAGACGAAATATTAAGAATTTTGAATTCCTTATCAACAGATTCCCTGATAAGACTATAATCCCCGTTATTCACTTCTC
The DNA here is from genome assembly GCA_029856625.1 of Candidatus Njordarchaeota archaeon. GTDB lineage: Archaea > Asgardarchaeota > Njordarchaeia > Njordarchaeales > Njordarchaeaceae > Njordarchaeum. The sequence goes on from JAHKLG010000018.1 coordinate 10,317, forward strand.
ACCAAATCTAGATGATTATAATTTTTTGGTCAACACGTATATTGAGGAGTATGGGTGCGAGAAAATAGCATTTGGTGGTTTTGTCCCTCCTCTCTTATCCGTTAAGGGTACTAAGAAAGCAAGAATAAAGGGAATTCTCTCCCTTCAATATGTTGCCTTACTGGCTGGTAGGGAGAATATTCATGTAATGGGTGTTGGATCTGCAACAACTATATCCATTCTTCATGCACTTAGGATAGGATCTGCTGATTCCGCTTCATGGCGAGTCAAAGCCGCTTATGGTAAAATAATTCTTCCATGGGGCGGAGAAAGACACGTGACTAATAGAAAGGTAAACTTTGGTAAGAAGAAGTTGAATAGAGAAGAATTAAACAGGTTAATAGACATAATCTCAGGTATTGATCATTTCCCATTTAGCCTACCTAGTTATAGTAAGCAAAATATCGAAGAATTCCTCAACACAAATGTCTTTAGCAGGTTCGAGAATAGAGCAATTTTTAATGCATGGGTCATACTTCATTGGGCAAAGATTATGCCTCCAAAAACAGGTAGTTTCCGCTCCTTATATAGTCTCGCCCTTCAAATTAGAAAGATCTCTCTCGAAGATATTAGAAACATATGGAATAATATCGATAATGTAAAACAGAAGGATTTATTGGATTATTTGTCCTCTAATGAGATAAGAGGGAACTAGCGGATGAATACGCTTACTCCGTGCTCATTCTTAAGCAAATTGAGAAAAAAGGAGGCAAAGAGTATATTCGAGCTTCTAGATCTAGTAATTAAACGAAAAATATCTTCTATCAATGATCTCAAGAAGAGAGGAAAAAATTCACTAGATTGGTCGGGAGAGGAAATCATTAACGCGTTTCTACAAGCGTTAAAGCTCGATCTTATAGACTACTTTTCTTATAAGAAGTTCGGATTGATTCAATTGACCCAGCGAGGATATTATCTCCTAAAGCTACGTGACAACTTGGAAAATAGCGATCTATGTAGATACATATTCGCGGAGCCAGGAGTTATACTGCTTAAGGATGAGAAACTATTCTATCATCCCCTCATTAAGATATATCATGATTACATATTACAGGTTTGGCAACCTATACCATTACCGATTGCCTTATATCTCCCATGCTCTAAGCATAAACCATATAGTAAAAGTTTCATGCAACTTAAGATAAGGCGAATGCTGTATAAGTGGGGGTTAATAGATTATGTCCAGATCTACATTGTATCAGAACCTCTAGTTCTCGTGCCTTACCAATTAGAGAAATTGTTCCCAGCAGCTCATTACGACTATCCTCCAGAGAGAGTGAGTAATGATGAGATCGAGATTTATATTAAGATGCTAAGAGAAATACTAAAGAAGCTGCGGCAGGCTCATAAAGTGCACATTTATTCTCTTCCAAGGTTTCATAAAGCTATTTTTGAGAACGCCGCAAGTTCGGACGGAGATTATATATATGTTCCTTATAACGTGTACTATATTCCACGATTAGCAAGAACATTATCTAGCTTTAAAGAAAAATACTCCCAATAAACGCGAATATTTATAAAACGCTACTTGATATAGTATTCTCGGATTCACTAGTTTGGCGCTCATGATGTGGGCGCTCCGGCTGACCCGTTTTAGGGAATGAAGAGGCTGACCTCTCCTGATAGCTCACCAATTTTAGAGGGTATTTCTATGGATGTTTTTGAATGCATTAAGACTAGAAGAAGTATTCGAAAATATTTACCAGATCCAGTTAAGGAGGAGGATTTGGTTAAGATTCTGGATGCTGCTCGCTGGGCTCCCAGTGCTGGCAATCTTCAACCATGGGAATTTATAATTGTAAGAGACCCAGAGAAGAAAAAAGCTATTGCAAGAGCAGCCTTGAATCAGGATTTTATAGCTGAGGCTCCCATAGTTATCGTTGTTTGTGCTAATATACCTAGAACTTCTAGTGTCTATGGTACTCGAGGAGCTACTCTGTATTGTATCCAGGATACAGCGGCAGCGATTCAAAATATGCTCTTAGCAGCTCATGCATTAGGATACGGTACGTGTTGGGTTGGAGCATTCAGAGAAAATGAGGTAAAGAAAATACTTCACATCCCGGAGGAGGTTAGACCGGTAGCGATTATCCCACTCGGTAGACCTGGTGAGAGACCATATCCGAGGAGGAGATACTCACTTACAGAAATAGTATATGAGGAAGAATACGGAAGAAAAGCTACCATTGAGGAGATCTAATAATTAAAAATCGATCATTTATCTAATTTTTACCCGTTTATATTCTAAACCATATCGCTTAAGGATTAACATTGCATTTTTCGAAATTTTTGGAGCCGCTATTATTCCCCTAACCTCCCTCCTAGCCGTGCTTCGAAAATACTCCACATATCTAACTAATTGGTAAACAGCATTAATCTGAGCTATACCTCTCTTCAGCTCAATCACAACGAGCCTTCCCTTAGCATCCTCTCCTAAAAGATCTACATAGCCATAAGGAGTTTTTGCTTCCCTTTTAACGATTCTAAGCCCCTCCTCTATTAGAGATGGATTCTTATTAATGATTTCAGCCATCTCCTTTTCGGAACCTTCTAAAGAGAGCCCTCCTCGCCCTAGCCGTGCTGTTATTACAACATATAAGGTGTAACATGTGATCCTAATTTCTTCCCGAGGATTATACCTTTTACTCTTAATTAATAGTGATCCATTATTGTAACTAAAAGTAATGATGCTTCCAGGGGGTTGCCAGTTCTTGGGCTCTCTACTTCTAGAATCATGTATCAGTAGTGTTCCATCTGGCTTAATAATGATTAGTCTCTCTCCCTTATCTAATGTGCTCTGAGCCCTTCCCTTATAGAAAGCGTCGCACAAAGCAAAGATTGTTATTACGTGAGAAGTTTTTAACTTCTTTAAAACTTCGATAAGCTCTTTTGGATCCGGATTCTCGAATACCCTACATTTAGGACCATTCGTTGCTTCAATGAAATCATTGAGTGACAAGAAGATCAGCCTAGCTAGCTCTGGTTATTATAGTTCAGAAGAATATTTAAGTGGAAATCCTATCTACAAAATATTCTCCAGCCAGTCTAGTTCTACCACGTCAGTAATCTATATTTCTTCTTTTTAAAACCAGAATACGAATTTATTTCTGAATCAAGTCTCATTAGTGATGTATATGGGGCTTAAGGATGTAAGATACACACTTTCTGCTTGGACTGATCTCATACCTGAATCAGAAATAAGAAGACTTCTTCGTTTCACTGTAAAATATTATCTCGCAGGCGGAAAACCTGGAGTAATCCCTCTAGAAACATTTGCTAAGATACTAGAAGAAGTTAGCCATGAGCAGCTCGAGATGATAAAGGAGGGAAAGATAACAGATGTTATAAACCAGTATAATTACGAAAAGACAGCGGGATATGATCCCTTAAGAATCGTTCTTGCGAGAAGATTGAGAGAGAGGGATAATATTCCTCTGCCGAGTAATGATGAAGAGGCAAAAGAGAAAGTGATTATAACTACTGGTTCTCAGCAATCATTGTTCATACTCGGAGACATTCTTATTGATCCAGGCGATGTTATTATTGTTCCAGAACCAGCCTATTTGGGCTTTTTGGGTCCTATGATGAGATTCGGGGCGAGAATCGTCACAGTACCAACGGATGATAAAGGAATTATTCCAGAGTATGTAGAGGAAGCAATAAAGAAGAGTGCAGAGAAATTTAAGAGAATACCAGATATAGTCTACGTGATCAGTGATTCAGACAATCCCAAAGGAACTACCTTACCAATGGAGAGGAGAAAGAGACTCTATGAAATCGCGGAAGAAAATAAAATACTGCTCGTAGAGGACGCTGCTTATAGAGAGATTCAATTCCGGAAACCTCTCCCACCAATAAAATCGTTGGATAAGGAGAATAAATGGGTAGCTTATCTAAGAACAACCTCGAAGGAAGCTGCTGTACTTAGGGTTGGTTATTGTGTCATACCAGATGAACTGATCGGAAACTTCCTGAAGTCTAAGGGATATATCGACCTGACCACACCTACGATAACGCAGGTTATACTGAAAATCTATTACGAAAAGTATATTGACAAGGTTCTTCCAGAAACTGTACGTGGTTATGAAAGAAGATGTAAAGCAATGATTAAGGCTATTGATGAACACTTCCCAGAAGGTTTTAGAACAGATCCAACTGGAGGCTTCTTCGTATGGTGGGAGTCCGCTAATAAGAATTTCGATGCAGCGCGATTCCTACAAGAGGTTGCTATTCCAAATGAAGTAAGTTACGTACCAGGTGCCGCGTTCTATCCCTTGCCACAATTTGGTTACAGGTATGATCCAGATAGGAAAGATATCCTTCCTCTTAAGGATGTACCCAAAAATACTATGCGGTTAAGCTATAGCTTCCTACCAGAGAATTTGATAGAAGAAGGAATAACTAGATTAGGCAAACTACTATCTGAGCATCTTAGGTGAACACAAATATGCTTAAGAAACTTAAAGATCCAAGATACGCATATCATTTAACATATCCAAAATTAACGGTAATCGTCACCTCTGGTACGTTTGAGAAACCAAATGCTATGGCTGCTAGTTGGCATACACACCTCTCCTTTGAACCTCCTCTTTATGGAGTCTCTATAGCACCCCGTAGATACACGTACAAGCTAATAAAGGAGACTGGAGAATTCTGTGTTAACTTCCTTCCATTTGAACTGTCAGAAAAAGTATGGCAGACAGGCTTAGTGTCTGGAGAAGAGATAGATAAGTTCTCAAAATTCGGTTTAACAAAAAAGGAGGCTTCTGCTGTCAAAGCCCCAATCATTGAAGAGAGTATAACGGTATTGGAATGCAAAGTTGTTCATGAATATCCTGTTGGGGATCACATATTCTTTGTTGGAGAAATTGTGGCGGCTTGGTACAGGGAAGACTTAGTAGTTAATGATCGTGGACTATTAGACCCTAGAA
>JAHKLG010000180.1 GCA_029856625.1 Candidatus Njordarchaeota archaeon
ATCATGATTTTGCCTATTGCCTGATTTAAATCGCCAATTGAAGGAGCCAAGTTTCCGGAAGGATGCGAATGTGCAGTTCCAATTATTGAAAAGTCTATTGGAAAAGTACTTAAAGAAAAAGTTGCGAAGCCATGACCATAAATTGCAAAGGGAGGAATAATAATGTCAGAAATTATAATGCAGTCCTTCTTCTTTTCCCCTCTAAGCATAAACAAAATCTCTTTAGGATGCATTAACCTCGCATTTTCGAGAATTGCCTTCAACAGTCTTTCCTTTATCTTAACCTTCAATTCGCTAGCCTTCATGGAAGTTTAATCATAAATTAACAGTTAATTAAAATCTTAAATGTTAATATGCTCACCCGAAATGAGTTATAGAGAATGTAGAAAAACTTATGAAATGCAGTTTACCTTTATAACCGCGGCAAAATTTGGGGAGGGTTATTTGGAAAAAGATAGCCTCTTAGAGTCTTTATTGACTATTCCGGAAATATTTAACCCGCTTATTTCAAGAAATTCGAAATATATAGCCTACACGTGGATTAATGTTCACCCTAACACCGATGTTTTCGTAGTTCCAACAGACGGGTCAACTCGTCCTATAGCCCTAACCAAAACCCCTGAAGCAACTTTCCTGGTAAATTTTGCTCCGGATTCCCGTTCTGTAATTGTAGGAGAAGACAAAAACAGAAATGAAAGAGTGAGACTTTTCGAAGTTTATATAGATAAACCAGAAAAAATGATCCCCTTAACCGAGGAAGACCCACCATTCTTCCTACGTGGAGGAGCATTGCATCCTAATAGAAAATGGCTGGTTTACGGCGCCAATTATGACATAGAAAGGGAAAAGGAAATTGAGCCGACATGGGTTTATAGACAAGATTTAGAAAATGGCGAGAAAATTGTTCTCGCAAAGCCTTCTAAGGCCGCTTATCTTATCCCCCAACTGAATGCTCAAGGAACCCATGTACTATATAATCGGAAAGAGCTTCATCCAAGGGGAGACCAGTATTGGCTTGTGGACATTGAAGGAAAAGAAGACAGAGAAATACTTAATTTTGGTCCTAAAGCAAAAATCGAGGCTATATGGCTTCCAGATGGAAAGAATATAGCTTTCATCACAGAAACAAAGAATGGAAAACCGCAAAAATACTACTCGTTAGGCGTCTATAACATCTTAAAGGATGAAATAACGTGGATTATAGATGACCCTAAACGGAATATAGAACGGATACAGAGTCCAATTAACAGTCATCATCTTATAATTTTAGAGTATGAAAAGGCGAGAGTTCGGGCGTCAATCATTGATTTAACGAACATGGAAGAGAAAAAATTGCCAAGAATTCAGGGGTCCCTTATACCTATAGGGCCGATAACAGAGAACGAATGGGTAGGTCTTTATTATTCATCCGTGCAACCGCATGAAATTGTCAAATTTAACGTAGACAACATGGACGTTTCAGCCTTCAAGCCGCTAACTCATGTCTGGGAACTAACAAAAATCAGGCGAGAAGACCTTGTTCAAGCAGAAGATTTTGAATGGAAATCAAAGGATGGCCTAATAATTCACGGATGGCTTTTCCGTTCAAAAACGCCCACAAAACGGGCCATAATATATGTTCACGGAGGACCGACAGGCCACGTAGAGGATGAGATAAACCCGCAAATCCAGTATTTAGCCGCAAAGGGATTCAATGTACTTGCCCCAAACTATCGAGGATCAACAGGCTACGGAGCAGAATTTGAAGATCTAATCAGAGTTAACGGTTGGGGAAGTGATGAGCAGGAAGACATTTGGGCAGGTGCGAAAGCGCTGATAGAAAGGGGACTGGCTGAAAAGGGGAAAATAGGGATAACTGGAACTAGCTATGGCGGTTACTCTTCTTGGTACGGCATAACCAAAGCGCCAGATCTCTTCGCCGCAGCGGTTCCAATTTGTGGAATGACGGACTTAGTTGTTGATTATGAGACAACCCGGCCCGATTTGCGACCTTATTCTGAAGAAATGCTTGGAGGAAACCCAGAAGAAGTACCTGAAAAATACTATGAACGATCGCCAATCAACTTTGTTCATCAAATAAAGGGCAAACTACTGATAGTTCAAGGAGCAAAAGACCCTAATGTTACGCCGAAAAATGTGGAAGAAATAATAAAAAGGCTTGATAAGGCAGGAATAAAATACGATTTGCTCGTCTTTGAAGATGAAGGACATGGAATACTAAAAATAAAAAATAAGAAAATTCTCTATAAGAAAATGGCAGAATTCTTTGATAAAACATTGTAATTACATTTCAAACGGCAAAGTGAACCGATTGAATAATAAAAACAAAGAACTTTCATCAAAAATCTTCCTTTCCTTACTTGTAGTTTTAGGTTTTTAACTAAGATTACTTCTGAATTTCTCCACGAAACTGGGCATGGAATATTTGTCCTTCTTTTCGGAGGAAAAATTCTAGAGATTTACATTAGTCCTTTTTAGCCTCTTCAGCTTTCATGGATAAGATGGAGCTTTCCTGGACAAATTGGAAGGCTAGAGCTTGCCATTGTTTACGCTGGCGGAATAATTTCTCTGCCTCGCAATCTCATTTTTATTCAGAACCTGTTATTAATTAAGGAAATTTCGTGGTTTTATCAGTTAGGCTTGGCTGAGTTTCTAGACCTTTTTGAATGGATGTGGCTATCTGATTCTGGGAGGAATAAAACCTTTTGGAGATATTGAGCAGTTAATAAAGCTTGGGTACGTAACTCAGCAAATCTCTTTAGTTTTAGGGCTATTGCTTTTTACAATAGGGTGCTACATACTGTCAAAAATTTTCTTCAACTATTTTCTCCGCCAAAACAAGCAAAATTCTAATTATAATCTTCTGGATGCAAGTTCCCGCTTACGCTTTGATGATTTTAGCAAGTAGAGATACTGGCTAGATTACATAAACTTTCGGTTTGATTGCTTGAATTAACAGTTTGTTTAGGTTTGCTGTGCTGTACTGCTGGGTTTGGCTTTGACCGCTGGCTATTTGAATAAATTCTGGAATAACCCTTTCAACAAGGCGTTGAGAAGGAGTGCCCCATCTAATTCCTATACATGCAGGATCAACGTAAACATAGAATTTTCTCCCGTTATACATGAATTCCGCCTGCTTTTCTTGACCATATCTTGGACGTGTATAAACTTTGAACGGCCATAACTTGCATGCTTGCGGCTTTAAATAATCTTGAAGGCTGCAAATCCAAAGGTTACCGATTCTTCGTAGGAATATGCATGAGCCGTCGCTTCTACG
>JAHKLG010000181.1 GCA_029856625.1 Candidatus Njordarchaeota archaeon
ATTATCCATATGTTAATTTTAGATATCTCAATCCAGTTAAACCAAGTCTTAATTAAGGTTCAAGGATCATTTAATATTACCCAATGATTTCCACTACAAGAAAAATATCAACTCTTTTCCTAATAAGCTAATAATTGAGTTTTATCATAGAACTTAGGAAAGGCTTTTTAATATAGGATCTAATATCATCATAATTATTTCTCTTAATTTATCAATTAGCACGCAATAAGCTTTTATAGGGAAATATTGCTTACCGATTTGTTACAGGGGTGTAACTTAGTTATAGGGGTATAACTTGATCTTCGATCCATGGCCGAAAGAAACCAAGGAAGATTTATTTGACTTCGATGAAGAATTGAATACAATTATCAAAGCGCTTAGAGATCCTTCTGTGAGGCTTATAATTATTAAGGGTCTTAGGAGAACTGGAAAATCCTCTATCTTAAGATAGCCCTTAACTTGGCTAAGTATAATTATATTCTCTTAGATATGCGGGAATTTGCAGAAATAGATCGAGAAACGTTCACGAGAGCTTTTTCGAAAGCTCTGCTAGATATGTTAAGAGAAAAGTCAAAGAGAAGAAAAAATTATGGAACATATCAGAGCTGTAACATTTATGGGAATGCGTATCGATCTCTCAGAAGTAAAGGATGAGATTGATTACAGAACTTTATTAAGAGAGATAAATTCATGGGCTAAGAAGAAGAATACTTTCTTCGTACTAGCCATAGATGAGGCCCAAGAAGTAGCTAAGATAAACTTTGATAAATACTTGGCATTCGTGTATGATAACCTAACGAGAATAAAGATAATTCTTGCAGGATCACAGGTAGGTGTCATAAGCAAAATACTTGAAGATCCCAGAAAACCCTTATTTGGTAGAGCTAGAGTTGAAATAAATACTAGGAGGTTAACTAGGGAACAGGCGATAGGTTTTCTCACACAGGGATTCGAGGAGGCGGGAATAAGAATTGACCAGAATATCTTATCAAGGATAGTGAACAAGCTAGATGGTGTAATTGGATGGCTAACCTTATTCGGATGGTATGTGGCACAAGGAAAGGATCCGGATGAAGCCTTAAACCTCGTACTTTCCAACGGCATTAAACTAGTAAAAAATGAATTAGACCTATTCTTAGAAACAAGAGGAATTGGCAGAAGAAGATATATACTCGTTCTTAAAATCCTTGCTGAAGGACCGAAAAGATGGAAAGAAATAAAAGAAATCATGGAAATAAAACTCAGAAGGAGAATAGCAAACAACCAGATAACAAGATATTTAACAGAGTTGATAAAATATGGCTTCATAGAAAAGCGAGAAAATCTTCATTATATTCCAGATCCTCTACTAAGGGAGACAATTATGAAAGAATATTAAAAATGATAAATTGCATCATCTCTAAATAAGCCGTTCTTAGCCTTACAAGTTCATAAAAATATCATTTAGAGTGGTTTTGATGTCTCTGCCTACACAAGTAGCTGAAGAACTCAGAGGATTAGGGCCTACTCATAAACTGTACTATGAAGATGCTTATATCAGGGAATTTGATTCCCAAGTCATTAAGAAAATTACCTTTAGCGGTAAGATATACCTTGTTTTGAAAGCAACCGCTTTCTTCGCTGAAAGTGGAGGTCAGAAAGGGGATAGTGGTATCTTGATTGGGCCTAGGGGACGATTTAGGGTTATTAATACTATTCCTGTCAATGAAGATGTAGTTGTCCACGTGTGTGAGCCTATCAAGGGTAATATTTCTGAGAATGAAAGAGTTCATGGAGTCATTGATTGGGATAAGCGTTATGGAAGAATGCGCCATCATACAGCATCTCACATCGTTTTTGCCGCTACTAGGGAGGTTTTAGGTGTTTCTCGCCTTATTTACATGGGTGTTGATGTTCATGAAAATTGGGCTAGGATTGATGTTAATTATGATGCCCCTATAACTGATGAGCAACTTCTCAGGATTGAAGAATTATCTAATAAGATTTGTCTTGAGAATAGACCTGTAAGGATATTTTATATGGATAGAGAAGAAGCTGAAAGAATATATGGAGATAAACTAGGTGTGACAGAGGTTACCCCTGGTGGCAGAGTTCGGGTTGTTGAGATTAAGGATTGGGACGTAGCTCTGTGTAGCGGGACTCATGTTAAGTCGACAGCAGAAATTGGTATGATAAAAATTCTTGAACGTTATAAGCTTGAGAAGGGCGTTCAGAGAATTAGGCTGGCCGCGGGTTTAAGTGCTTATAAGAAATTCGCTGACATAGTTTCAAGAGCTTTTAGAACTGCTAGATTGCTAAATGCTTCACTCGAAGATTTTGATGTAAAACTTGAAGCATTACTTAAGAAGCATAAAGAATTAGAATCCAGAGTAAAGAAGATTTCGAAACGATTAATACGTTATGAGGCAGAATCTTTATTGCAAAGAGCGGAGAAAATTGGAGAATACAAGCTGATTGCTTACAAGTCCTCAGAATTCGACCCAGAAACGGCTAGAGGTATAGCTCTAGAAGCTGTACGAAAAGATCCTTCCAGTGTGATGATTATAGGGTGCATAACGGATAAACCATATTTAATAGCAGTAGCTGGCAAAAATCTAGTTGAACATGGACTTAAAATGAATGAGTTCATCGAGGATTTGAGAGACATTCTGAGAGGTCGTGGTGGAGGATCTCCAAAAATCATTCAATTTGTCGGGGAATCCTTTAGCAAGTTAGATGATGCCCTTATTTTTCTCCAAACAAAAATTAGGAGTAGAGTAGAGGATATTACAGGAAGGCATGGCTAGGGAGCTTATGCAAGGATCACTTCTTGAATGAATTGTGTCAAGTACCCCACGAATACTACCAGAATCCCTATTGGGACGATATATTTAAGCAAGATAATCCATATACGCCGTATTTTCTCTTCACTAGCAAAGCGCTCAATTCGCCATACCCATCCCACAAATATTGATGTAAAAAGTCCTATTAGAGGCGGAATTATTGTCCATAGCCAATCAAATAAATACCATATTTCCACTGATACCGCTGATGCTATGCCGATTAAAAACTGGAGAACTCCAACGATAATAGCTGCTTTAGCTCTCTCAATCCCGTATTCATCCATTAGATACGCCGTTGCCACTTCAAAAGCTGCTTTAGTACATTCTAAGGCCGCTATTGCAAACCCCAGAAAGAAGAGAACACCAAATATATATCCGAGAGGCATTCTTGCTAATACTTGGGGGAGAATAATGAAAACTAACCGAGGCCCAGAATCCGGTCGAAGCCCAAATG
>JAHKLG010000182.1 GCA_029856625.1 Candidatus Njordarchaeota archaeon
ACTTCCTCCTACTAGACTTAGGTGAACGGAGAGAAGCTGTGGAGCCGCTTTTGGAGAAGGCGGTCTCCATCTGTAACTCAGAGAACCCCGAGTTCGTCGATAAAACTTTAGACTTGGAGTATCGTGAGAACTTGATTAAGGCTAGGAAAGCTGCGTTGCCAGCGTTGTCTAGACTGAGACCCTCCACCGCCATGGAGGACTGTACTGTGCCCTTGACGAAGCTTCCAGAGGCTGCTGTTAAGGTTGAGAAGATCCCGGAAGACCTTGGCGTTGAGGGCTTCGGTTTAGGTAACTTCGGGCATATCGGAGACGGGAATATGCATCCCACGTTCGTCTTCGACGAAAGAGAAGAAGAGCAGCGTAAAGCGTTGTTTAAGGCCATAGACATACTCTATCAGGATATAGTTCTCCCGCTCGGCGGAAGCGTTACGGCTGAGCATGGTATAGGATTAACGAGAGCTAAGTATGTGGCTTTAGAGCATCCCTCTACCGTAGGGTTGATGAGGAGTCTTAAACGACTCTTCGACCCAAACCTCATCTTAAATCCAGGTAAGGGTAAAGGAGGGCCATTAAGTATAGAGGAGGTCGGCTCATGAGCGTGTATGACCTTGAGAGCTATAGCGAAGACGTTCAACGTTGTATGCGCTGTGGATTCTGTAAGTCTCTCTGCCCTACCTACGAGTTCGTAGGGTGGGAGTCTGGAAGTCCCAGGGGTAGAATGCTCCTAATAAAGGGGCTTATAGATAAGGAGTTGGAAGTCAACGAGTATGTTGCGGATAAAATCTATAAATGTGTTTTATGCGGGTACTGTCTGTGGCGTTGTCCACCTGGAGTTAGGACGACAGACGCGATAAAGGCGTGTAGGAAATTTCTGGTCGACTCAGGGTTCTATCCACGCGAGCTCGACGACCTCGAAGAAAAGATCGAGAAGAGCCATAACCTCTACGGCCTTCCGAACGATTCTAGACTTAAATGGCTTGACCTAGCGAATCTGTCTAACGATGTCTCCGTTAACAGGAAAGCGGAGGTCGTCTACTTCCCGGGATGTGTGACCTCCCTCTCGAGCAGAGGGAGGAGGATAGCCTACTCGTCTTCGAGGATACTGAATAAGATGGGTTTGAACTGGACTCTGATCGGTGAAGAGGAATGGTGCTGTGGAAACCCGCTTCTATTATCTGGGAAGCTCGACCGCCTGAAGGATATAATCGAACATAACGTTGAGGCTATACGAGGCTTGGAGGCGAAGGTTTTAGTCACCTCCTGCGCCGGCTGTTACAGGATGTTCGCTCAGGAATACCCGAAGTTCGTAGGCGACCTCGGATTTAAGGTTTACCATATATCGCAGCTTATCGAGGAGAGGTTAGACCTAAAGAGTTTTATGGTCAAAGATGGAGGAAAGGTGACCTACCATGATCCCTGCGAGCTCGGGAGACAAGCCGGAATATACGATTCTCCAAGAAGGATACTCAAGGATATTTTCGGAAGCCTTTTCGTCGAACTCCCGAAGAATAAAGCTCTGGCTAAGTGCTGTGGTGGAAACAGGGTAACCAGAATCATAAACCCTGAAGTTTCAAGGAGTCTTGCGTTAAGAAAGCTGGATGAAGCTCGGTCTATAGGGGCAAGGAAGATTGTTACCGCTTGTCCCGCTTGCGTGGTGAACCTTTCTGAGGGTGGTGGAGAAGTCGAGGTAGCCGATTTAACAGAGGTCGTAGCCGAGGTTATGGGGTTAACTTAGACTCTTCTTTACCGAAGAGTATCTTTTTCAACTGCTCTTTAAGTTTAGGTAGATGACGGCTTAAACCGAAGTAGTCTGAGAAGAATTCTGTGGTCGTTATTATACTTTCTCTTCCTTCCTTTTTTCGTTGGATCAATCCCATCCTCTCTAACTCCTTTATATGCGCGTAGGCGTGTGTACCGCGAACCGCCACGACTTGTGACTGTGAAACGGGCTGTCTGAAGGCTATGTAGGAAAGCGTCTTTAGGGGTCCCGTCGTTAGTAGAGGTCTCACGGCGAGCTTTCGGACTTTAGCTGTATATTCTGTTTTAAGTTGCATCACGTACCTTCCATCTTCGAGTTCGACGATCTCGATAGCCGACTCTCTGTTTGCGTAGCTCTCTTTAAGTTGCTTAATAAGCTTAGTTAAAGTTCTCTTTGACCTCAAACCGGAGACAGAGCCTAACGTCTTTAAGTCTAAGGGTCTACCTGACACATATAATGCCGCCTCGATAAGCTTTATGGCCTTTCTTTCACGTTCATCCCTGCTACCTCTACCTCTCTTGGACATCTTAAGCCTCTTCTTCTAAGGTTTTTGAAACCGTTATGTACAGAGTCTCCGAGTTTGGGTCTTGCCAGAGGGTTATCTTTCCTCTCTGAGCTAGGAATAGTAGGATTATGAAGACTTTTATCGCGTCTACCCTGCTGAGCCCTTTAATGAGCTTATCGAACGATGCGACCTCACCTCTAAGCGAGTACTCTAAAAGCTTGTTGAAAATTAAGTCCATGTTTCGCTCTATTTCGAGTAGAAATCTGTCTAGCGGCGGCAGGAACTCTGGAGGAGGAGGCAGAACCTCTCTAGGTTTTCGGTGAACGATCATCTTTTCTATTTCTAAAGCCTCGTCGAGGGCTTCCAGTAAGTTCTTCAAGGTAGTGGACGTCAATTCGTATCGTACGGGCATGGGTAGGGGCTGTGGGACGAAGTCTTGAGGAGGCTGCGGTGGTGGGGGAGGAGGCTCCTCTAGCTTCAGGAGTAGTTTAGCCTTCATCAGGTAGATGTGTGCTGAAGAATCAAGCGCTATCCCAGAGGCCCTGAAGTCCGGTAGCTCTAGGTTCTCCATCTCTGCGAGAAAGAGTTTCAAGAGGTATGCTATCTTTATCTCCCAAAGTCTAGTGTATCTTAGCTTGCTCAGCTCGAAAAGGATGTTTAGAGGAGGCTTAGCATAGAAAGGTTTCTCCTTTACCTTCGACAAAACATTTCCCTCCTTATTTAATCGTTGCGGAAACTATGTTCGAAACCCCGTTACGTTCGTATACTCCGTAGATTTTCTGTGCCCTACTTGCCATCTCAGGCTTAAGCGTTATCACCAGAAATTGCGATTTAGAGGATTCCTCGACTAAGAGTTCCGATAGCTTTGCCACGTGGAATGAGTCGAGGTGGGCATCTACCTCGTCTAGTAGATAGAAAGACGCTGGGGTTAGCTTCTGGATGGCGAAAAGAAAA
>JAHKLG010000183.1 GCA_029856625.1 Candidatus Njordarchaeota archaeon
ATAACAAGCATATGCAAGAGCATCAACTATATCATCTCTAAACTCAGGGTTCTTTATTATTCTGATCTTACCATCGCTAGTATATTTTATGTCGTAGCTTCTAAACTGGTTATGGAAATAATCGTCATTTAAGAGGAGTATCTTACCCTCTTCAACTAAGTTTATCAGATTCCTGTAAACTTCCGTTCTTGTAGAACCTACCATTTTTATCCCAACCACTCGGCTACCGAAAACCTCTTTCAGAATATCATGAGCTCCATAACTCATTCCCCATTCTTCAACCCCCAGAGCAGCCACATCCCATTGCTCGCATAAATTCCTTGTCCATCCGGCTATATCCGTGAGAGTTTTGTTAGATCTCGTATAATAATTCACCATTTCAATTAAAGTATCCTCATCAGCTTCCTCAGGAACCCTGACAATGACTAAAGCTGACTGATCTCTCCCCATTCTGGCAACGTCCAATCCGGCATAATATGTGAAGCCAGGCTCAGGCTTGTTCATCTTCTTAGCAGTCGATAATTGTCTTATTCTTGATAAATCAAACGCTCCCTTAAGTGTAGGGATGAATCTTGCCTCAAACCACATTTCAAATTCTTCTTTAGTCATCACCTTTCTTTGATATTCAACCCATTTTTTATCTAATACTCCGGCTTTCACCCCGTCTCTCCAAGTAACTACAAATAAATTCTTACCTTTCTTATAGTCTCCCGAGACGTATTCATCGTAAAGAAAGCTATCTATATTATGAGTAGTTCCAAGTAAAATCATGACCCCTTTGTTCTTTTTAACATTACTTACCATTCTAAGCACACGTGTTCTGAATACCTCTCTATCTATGCTCCCGGCTTCATCGACGATAATTGCTGAACCGCCGAAACCTAAGGGAGCTTCTTTAGCTAAGGGCGAACCGGATAGACAGCGTAAAATAGTCCCGTTAATTAGCTTGATCCTATCCATTTTAAACTGCTTCCTCTTATTTCTAGACTCTACAAAAGACCACAAATTTGGATGTCCCATAAAATGCCTTCTAAACCTTTCAAACATTTCTAACGCCTGACTCCACTGAGGAGCAACTACTATTATTTCCTCTTTAGGATACAATATTCCCATCAGAACTCCGAGAACCCCTGTCGCTTCACTTTTTCCTGTTCTGGTGCAGGCTAAATACATGTACTTCGAATAATTTCGCTTTAAAACAGCTTTTATAAACTTAGACTGATATGGAGTGAGCTTTAGAGGCCTGCCATCGGGTAATGTAAAGTACTTGAAAACAAACTCATCTAAGTTATCCATAACCTGCTTTCTAAGTCTTTTAACTATGCTACTCATTATTAGCATCCCCCATTCTATCTTTTTCACGATCTTCATGGTCTTCTAATGATTTAGAGACTTCTTCCTTTTTTAATGAGCTAGCATCTGGCTTCTCTTCTGCTTCTAAATCTTCTAAAAGCCTAGCATAGTGATCTTTAAGGGTGAGACTTCTTTCCTCTAGCGATTTATCAGCTATCTGAACAAGTATCTTCAGTAGGAGATCTATGTTGTAAGTAGTATCAGGCAGTGGGTTGCCTCCGGATTTAAGTTCTGCCTCTCTAAGTTTCTCCACTCTTTTCTTCTGGAGCTTATATAGCCATAAGAATTCATTCTTAGAATTGATACAGTTGCTCATTTTAACTCAACCCTTTTAATAAATTGTTTATCTCCTTTTTCCGTGAGGAAGAAAAGACAGTTGTTAAGTTTAATACTTCCATAATTTTTCTCTATCATCTCCTTAAGCCATGGAGCTTCATCCGAAAATATCCATTTCGCGGAACCCTTTCTAAATCGTCTCCACGGTAACATATCAAGTCTATCTTTATTCATGACACCTCACCTCGTTAGTAAAGCAATTTCTCACCGATTTTATAATATAACTAGGCAGGTCGTCGGCTGCACGCTTAATATGCATAATTGAATTATATATTAGGTGACAATAGGCAGTCTTATAGAAAACTTCAATCGTTTCATCAGTCCTCTTTTTCGTCAATAAGGTCGGCGATGCATAGGGTTTTATCGGCTTTCTATAAGTGCGCATAACTCTTTCAATTTCATTAATGAAAAGTAAATTAAATTTGGTAATAAGCTGTCTCAATGCACTTTCATAGCTTTCTCCACAGCATTCCGTAACTTGATATTTTCCCCAAGTAATGTGCAATATCCCTGATTTCTCAAGGAGCTCTGGAGATTGAAGCGGTATTTCTGGGGAGACCAGAACTTTCTTGGAATTCTCTCGCCAGTTTTTATCGATTATTCGATCTTTTATCTCAGCTCTATTTATAAAATTTTCTGTGTTCCGATTCTTCACTTCAATATCTACCTTTATTATTCTTCCTGTGGGGATACTAAGAATTATTATATTGACGAAATAATCTGGGTTACCTAATTTATCAGCACCTTGGTACTCAATGTTAATTATCACGCCTTCGTATAAGGATGAAATATATTTCCGGGTTTCTATGAGAGCATGACCGACTACTCTTTCACCCAATAAGCCTAGAATAGCTGTTTGCGCATATCTGACCCTTTTACTGTACCATCCACTTAGTTGCCTATCTATTTTCTCAAGAAATGTCTCGCTCATGCTAGCTCAACCTCCTATAAGGTATGTTTATACCTCTTCTACGCAGGCGGCTAATTATCGTTGAGACTGTTTCAATGGTAGTCCCCACTCTCTCGGCGATATCAGCGTAAGAGAGATTTACATTCATGGCAAGTTCTGAAATCTTATCTGTGATTTTATGCTGATATTGTTTGTTTGCTAGGATCCTTTTTTCCACTCTTTGTTCCTCCCGAATTGTTAAGTCGGTTATAAAGGATTCCACATCTTCGATAGAGCCATTATGAACCTTAGAAACTCTGCCATCTCTAGCGACAAAAAAGAACTCGTGGCCTCTAAGCCGCCTGCTTAGCGATGCTATCCACTTTGCTAGCCGTCCATCAACTAAGTATTCACGCCATTTAGATGGGCTGATGTTATTCCTGAAGACAATGAATCCTTCAAAAAGATTAAAGAGATTTCTCGGAATGATTTCGGGAGAAGGAAAAGCTGCAATGATTTGACAACCATAATGACGTGACAATGAGATTAGATCAATTACGGCCTGCACACTAGTACTTCGAACTGCAGCTGATAAGTCATCAAAAATAATACATGCTCCACTATGTCTTTTTAAGTA
>JAHKLG010000184.1 GCA_029856625.1 Candidatus Njordarchaeota archaeon
CAAACCAAAAACCAAGAAAAAGGAATATAGGCCAATCTATTAGTAATAAAATGTGGTTAGATTATTTTTGTTCCTTCTTTTTTGTGTATATTGCTTTGATTTCCTCTGGAATATGTTTAATTAAGCCATGCTTTATTAAGATATCAAGCATCGCCTGAGACTCCTCAATAATCTGCTTCGCCCTCTCATACTCTTCCTTCCACGTGGTTGGTCTTCTTGCGACTCCCTGTTTCACAGCCTGCATAGCCGCAGCGGCAGCCTCATATGGGAAAACTTCTGGTTCATCCATTCTCGGCACTATGTAATTTTCGTGAATACCTCTTTCCTCAGCAAACTTCGCTAGAGCATCCCCCGCTGCTATGCACATTTCATCCGTCACGGTCTTAGCCATGACATCCAATACTCCCCTGAAAATTGCTGGGAATCCCAGAGAGTTATTAATCTGATTGGGGAAATCACTTCTTCCAGTAGCTACTATTCTAGCTCCAGCCTCTTTAGCTTCCCAAGGCCATATCTCTGGAATTGGATTAGCACAAGTAAAAACGATGGCATCATCGTTCATTAATTTTATCTGCTCTGGTTTGACGACTCCTGGCCCAGGTCTACTCATTGCGATTAGAACATCCGCTCCCTTTAAAGCTTCATCCAGTCCACCTTCTCTATGATCTGAATTCGTGTGAAGAGCCCACCACTCCTTGTATGTTCCAACAACATCTTTCCGATGAGGACCTAACAAACCTTTAGAGTCAACGATGTACATGTTTTCTGGTTTAGCGCCAGCAAGTAATAGGACATCAGCAGTTTTCTTATTCGCGGATCCAAATCCTAAGAATACAATCTTTGCCTCACTTAGCTTCTTACCAACAACTTTTAGAGCATTCTTTAATCCCGCATAAACCACAGTAGCGGTACCCTGTTGGTCATCATGCCAGACACATATCTGAAGCTCATTTCTAGCTCTCTCTAAGACCTCAAAACATTTTGGCTTCTCAATATCTTCCAAATTAATTGCCCCAAAGTTCGGTTCGATCCATTTAAGGAATTGAACTAATTCATCTGCAGTACTAGCCCTAGTCACCAAGGGGAATGCATCAACGCCTCCTAAATACTTGAATAAAACAGCCTTGCCCTCCATTACTGGCAATCCCGCTTCTGGGCCAATATTCCCTAGACCTAGAACCCTACTCCCATCGCTCACCACAGCAGCATAGTTCCATCTATTAGTATAATCCCATACTGCCTCAGGGTCTTCGCGAATTATCCTACATGGTTGGGCTACTCCTGGAGTATACACCCATGCAAAGTCGTCATAGGACTCAATTGCACATTTAGGGAGAACCATTAGTTTTCCGCGATAGAACTTATGTAATTTTTCAGCAACCTCTCTCCAGACCATTGCTTTTTTCAATAATTCTTCTTTAGAAACTTTCTTTTCTCCAACCATAAGGATTCACTTTAGCAAAAATATTAACGAGAATAGAAGATTACGACTTATTTCAGAGAATAGTATGTATTTGTATATATTTATAATGCAGTATATATGGCCGCTAGTGAATTCGTTGAGAACTTTTAGAATGATACTTACATAGAGAGCTTACTGGGCAAGATTCACATTTAGGCCTCCTCGATTTGCACCATTTCCTACCTAACGCAATGAGGTATCTATGAACGATATCATAATTGTCCACAAAATCGAAAACCTCTACCAGGGCCTTTCTAATATCTTCATATTTGGCTTCAGAATCAACAATACCCAATCGCTTAGCCACTCTAGCCGCGTGAGTATCCACTCCAATAGTTCTCTTTCCATAGATAGCTAGAAAGACATCAGCCGTCTTCTTACCTACTCCTGGAAGATTTAGGAGTTCTCTTCTGGCATCTTCAACAGGGAGACTAAGGATTCTTTGAAGATCATCCTCACTAACTTTTTCAGCTATAAGCTTTAGCCTTTTCGCCTTTTCCTTATATAATCCCCCTGGTATTAATGCTTCTTCAATTACTCTTAAATCAGCCTCTAGAATTGCCTTGCGGGATAATCCTACTTTTTCTTTTAAGTTATTTAGTGCCTTTATAGCATTCTTATCACTAGTATTCTGGCTAAGAATAATTGCTACAAGCTTTTCGAAGGGATCATCGGATACGTAATCAACAACAAACAATTCCTCATCCAAGTTTACTACATTACTAATTCTCTTCAGGATTTCCTTACCCAAATTATTCAATCTTCTCCCTCACCACACTTCGAATATTACTTCCACTATTTTATATCCTAATACCAAAGAATATATCCAAACTATGTTATTTTATTCAGGTGATATCATGCTAAGGTGCATCCTGATAATTCTTGACGGACTAGGCGATGAGTATATCCCAGAACTTAATGGTACTCCCCTACAGTACTTATCGGGTAAATTAAAAGTTCTCGATAAGCTTGCTAGAGAGGGCATTGGAGGAATAATGTATCCGTTATCTCCTGGGATTCCCGCAAGTAGTGATACGGCTCATCTCTCAATCTTTGGCTATGATATTAAGAAGGAGTATCCAGGAAGAGGCTTCTTCGAAGCTATTGGAGCTGGTATAAGGCTAAGGGAAGGAGAGGTCGCACTCAGATTCAATCTAGCTACTGTTAAGGAGGTAGGAAAAGAACTTATAATTGTCGATAGGAGAGCGGGCAGAATTAATGATGAGGATGCTGAAATTTTAACACGAGATCTTCAGAAGAGAATCGAGGAAGAGGGTTTGCCAGTGGTATTAAAACATACCCTTGAGCATCGGGGTGTAATGATTATTAAGCCAGAGAAGGAACTCTCTTGGAGGATAACTGATACAGATCCCCATGAGATTAACTCACCAGTTCTAAAAGCACAACCATTTGAGGATACGCCTTCTGAGGAAAGAGAATCCGCCGAATATACTGCTCAGATAGTTAATAGTGTTGTAAAACTTTCATATGAAGTGTTAAATAATCATGAGCTTAATGTAAAGAGAGAGATGAAAGGGCTCTTAAAAGCAAATATTATACTGCCACGTGGTGCTGGAAAAGCTATACGATTAATGAGTTTTAGAGAAAAATGGGGCTTCAGAGCCGCCTTCGTTGCAGGAGGACCTCTATATAAGGGCGTAGCAAGAACTATTGGAATGGAAGAGATAAAAGTAAAGGGCGCAACTGGGAGGGTAGATACGAATCTTGAAGGAAAGG
>JAHKLG010000185.1 GCA_029856625.1 Candidatus Njordarchaeota archaeon
CTCCCAGATAAGGGAATTGAAAGATCACCTCGGCTCCAAGAACATTATCCCGATCACGTTGCGACACAGAAATAGACTCCCAGATAAGGGAATTGAAAGGAAAAAACAAATCTTTCTCTTGCCTCTGCGTTTGAATGGGTCTGTTCCTGCCTCTATCAGAATCTTTTCGGAATAGATGTTCTTGAGAAATTTCTAATTTACTTATATTTATGAGGTTTCTAACTAGGCTAGATTTTATTATAATGCTTCTTGATGTCCTCTAGTCTCATAACTGTTATGGTTTTGTTGGCTTTTCTTATTAGTTCTTTGTCCTGCGTTATCAGGGGTAGGTTCTTACTTTTTGCTGCGTATACGTAGGATGCGTCATAGAAGGTTATTCTTAATTCTTTGGCTATTCTAAGTACTTCGTCTTCGTGGCAATCAATGCTTATGATATTCATCAATTTCAGTACTCTCTTTATTACTTTGCCTAATCGAAGATATTCCTTATCGCTTATATCTCCGACAAGAACTCTTCTCTTCCATAGGACGTTCCCTAGTTCATACTTGGCGAGCTCAATTGTGAATTGGTCACTGAGAATTCCTACGTTTCTCTTAACAATGGCTTCGAATATTGCGGATGCATCAAAGACGAAACTCATCTTGAATCCCTATCCTCTCTAATAGACTTAACGACAAAATTCTCGGAAAACTTTTCCAATACACCCGCTAACTCCTCGAGTTCCTTCTCAATTTCCTTGATTTCTCTTCTCTTTATTTCCTCGTAAATTGCTCTTTTAAGGAGATCGGAGGGCTTTATACCAAGCTTCTCGAGCTTCTCTTTTACTTCCACGGGGATTTTTACAGAAACCGTAACATACCTACCCATAATGACCACCAATTATAATTACTAAATGGTAAGCATTTAAGGTTGACCATGAGGAAAGAAGAGCTGAATGAAGAGAATATTCATAGCCTCTTAATTTTTCTGTGCATTATGTTGCTGCTTTCTAATACGTGTTTCATCTTCTCAGGGTAACGTTAATTAGTCATTATCTCATTATATTTGTGCGTACCACGCATTAAGAGTAAGACCAACGATAATTCTTATTCAGAAAACATGATTTGCCTCGTATTAGATTCTAATATTAGCGAACCTCTTAGTATCAACCGATAATATTTTTCTGGTTGTTGCTATCTTAGCTTTTTTATAGGGAGTATCATTTTTATTTATTTACATCGGGATCTGGCTGGGGAGGTTATGGAGCGGTCTTTGCTTTTTAAGGGATTAACGCTTCTGTTTCTGGTTATTACAGTTGAATTCTGGATTATTAACTATGATATGTTGATGAATGAGGACATATGGATCTATGATAAGGGTTCGTTATTAGGTATGGAGGTAAGGAGTGTTGTTAATGATTATTCTGTCCATACGATTATCGATGATATGATTCGTGAGTATGGATTGGATGAGTCAAAGAATGTATATTTTCGATTGGAATCTTCTATACGTACTCTTGACCCGGTGGAGATTGCTGAGGGTGTGGTCTCTTTTAAAATGCCTTATGATGTATCAGTGTCTAATGATAAATCATCTTTTAGGGCGTTGGAGCGTTTTGTGATTCCTGTTTTCATGCCTAGGAATTATCATGAGGTGGAGGCTGCTCTCCAGAGTCTCGAGGCTGTGGAGTTTGTTGCTAAGCATTATTATATTGCTGATTCTTTTTGGTGGTACCTATCTTTTGAACTGAATGGCTCCAGAGTGAAATTATCTATCAATATTAAGAAGGATGGTTGGTTAGATGGTTATGAGATAGAAGTCACCGCAAATAATGTTTCGGAAACCTTGCAACTGGTCTGGAATGGTGTAAAAGAGCCTATTTATACTCCTGAGGTGACCAAGAGGTCATTTTATAGAGGAATAGCAACGGGGTTATTCTTGGTAACTATTATTTTTGCTGGATTATGGTTACGGACAAGATTTCGTCCCGTATCAAGCCCCAGCGAAATTAGGGAAGCTCTTTATGTTGCTAAAAAACGTATAGAGATGTACGGAGAGACCTACTTGTTGATTTGGAGGATTTTCTGTACAGGTAGCCTTGTGATTGGTTTAATGGCTGCGTATGGTACGGTTATTACGGATTCTGACCTCCTAGTAGTTCTCCTTCTAATATATGGTGTAGCGGCTACAGCCATATTACTGATTATCGGTGCATGGATGAGTAACATTAGAAAGCTAGCCATGTTTAAGCATAAGTCAGGAGAAATATTTATTGGTACAAGCTCGATAGTCCCTATGTGCATAGTAGTAACCACATGGTTCATAGGCATGCTAGTGTTCTCACACATATTCGCCCCAGAAAACCTAGGCTTTGGACCGATCTTCACAATAATTACCGCAGCGATAATTACACCCCTAATTCTCCTAATGCTTAAACTGATAAATCCAGGAAACGAGATAGAAAAAATAAACAAGATGATTCAAGAGATTATCAAAGAACTGGAGAAAGAAACATAATTCTTAGAGAACTCCCTCACTTTGATAATTCCAACGCTACAATTTTCTATATTAAGAAGAAAGAAGACTTAAACGCATTTTATTAGTCAAGCTCCATTTCTAAGTCAACCTCAGCTAGCTCTCCTAGCTTTTCTATAAGTCCTTTGATTTTCTTTTCTCTCTTTAATCCATCGAATCAATTCTTCTAGAGACCTTATTTTCCTTATTAAAATTCCATCTTCTCTGGGCTCACGACAAATTGTATCTTTTTATGGATGTAATTACCTAAAAGATACCAACAAAGTTTCTGAGGAGTAATGATAGGATCTTATCAAGCAAGAAGAGAGCAGACAATGGATAGATAACAATATTACTCCTCAGAGTAAAACAATAGAAGACGTGAGACAAAATTAAAAATAGTTTTCTACGATATGAATTGATCGATTACGTTAAGTGTAGTGATCATATTGCCTAGGCGTGTAAGAGATTGGCTAGAGCAAGCGATTAGAGATTTGCAGCATGCTAAAGATGACTTGAGAACGGGATATTTTGAGTGGGCATGTTTTTCGGCGCATCAAGCAGCTGAGAAAGCTGTTAGATCATTATATCAAGCTTTAGGAATAGATGTTTGGGGTCACTCTATTTGGCAGTTATTAGATAATCTGCCTCAAGGATATAAGCCTTCTGAAGAAATTATCGATGACGCACGCGAATTAGAC
>JAHKLG010000186.1 GCA_029856625.1 Candidatus Njordarchaeota archaeon
ATGAAGTATTGGTAAGAGATAGATCTCATCCAAAACTTTTATCCCTATTCTTGTAAACTCTTTCTTAATTTGCTCAATATATGGTTTTGCCGTGTGTTCTATTTCTCTTCTAATTAGCTTCCTCATGCTGTCGAGTAATTCATCAACTTCTGTTAGTGATCCAGCTTTAGCTATTGCTTGGTAAGTCTTTTCCTTAATATTCATTATCTTATCATAATTTATCGGAATTTTTAGCCATATTAGAACTTCTACAGGCTCCCCTTTAAACCTAGGAGCATTATAAATATCCGTCTTTATGATTGGTAATTGATAGATTGCTAGAGAAATAATGAAGAACAATAATCCCGTTATAATCCAAATTCTTTTGAGACTTTTTATGAGCAAGATTAATCCTCCTCTGCTACAGTAATGTAACTTTCTATTATTGCATCTATGTTATCAATCCTAACCCTCTCCCTGGTCATGGTTTCTTTCTGTATTTTGTCTTCCATGGCAATAACTTCTAGGGGAGCTGCGGTATACACCCATTGGAAGTACCAGATATTCAAACCCTCCTTTTCTCTAGTTGTTCCATTGGCGACATCAGATTTCTCCTCCGAGATTTCATAGAACCAGAGCTCTCTTAACCATTCCCCTACCAATCCCATTTTCTTAAGTTTATTTAAGCATTTTTCTAGGAGCTTATGTCTTAGTAGAATAGAGTGAAACTTCGAGGCTATTTCTTTCACTTTTTTCTCGCCTACTTTCTTTGCAAGATTCCATGGAATTAACATTTCCGCATAGAACATTATTCTGATGCGAGGCATTCAGCTTCACCTTACTTTTAATGGTAACTGCTAAAAAATTACTATTCGCGATCATATCAGTAAATATATCTATCATAAGCGCTTTTCGTTAGAGTAGTTGTAGAATATCTCTTTATTAACACTATTAAACTTGTATATCTCACTAATCAGAACCTGAACCTCTGGATAATGTGCTATGCGGTGAATTTCTTGGAAGACTTTGCAAGACTTTTAAACGAGTATAAGAGTAAAAAATTGCTTGGACATTTTGCTCATAAGGCCGCGTTAGCTGTTCTAAAAACTTTTCCTAATCAGAGCCTGTATGTGAGTGAGGCCGGCTTTACTCCTTCAGGGAAGATCCATTTAGGCAATTTTAATGATATTTGCTTGGCGTATGCCATTGCTCAGATTCTTGAGTGGTGGGGGTATAAAAGTAAAGCAATTGTTGCTGTCGATTCTAGAGACCCATTTAGGCAAGCGCCTATTTTCGCCCCAGATGAATTCAAAGCGAGAGAAAAAGAGCTTCGCGGACTACCCTTTGATGAAATAGAGGATCCCTGGGGTTGTCACAGTAATTATGCAGAGCACTTTGTATCGCCAGTAATGGATAGTGTAGCGGAATATGGGATAAAGATAGAGTTCATTTTTGCACATAAAATTCATACTAATCCGAAATACATTGAGCTTCTGATCAGAATTCTTCAAGAGAGGGAGAGGGTTAGGGAAATTTTTAATAGGGTTAGGGAGAGGGCTGGTCATAAGAAATTATATCCTCAGGGATGGATTCCATATAGGCCTAAATGTGAGAATTGTGGGAGAATGGACGAGAATGTTATCGCTCTTGAAGTTTCTGAGAGTGGTCGTTATGTAAAGTATAAATGCGGATATTGTGGTCATGAGGGAGAAGCTGATGTGACTAAGGCTCAGGGTAAACCACCGTTTAGGATTGACTGGCCCCTACGCTGGCTAGTATTTAATGTTCATTTTGAGCCGATGGGAAAGGACTTGATGGCGAGTGGAAGTAGCTTTGATACAGGAGCAGAGTTATTGCGCCAGATGTTTAATAGGGAGCCTCCCGTAAACGTTTTTTATGATTTCCTCTACTGGATTCCTCCGGAAGACAGGGATAGAACTACCAAGCTAAAATTCTCAAAACGCAGGGGAATAGGCTTAGGAGTTGATGAGTGGTTAAAATACGCTCCTCCAGAAGTTCTTAAGTATATTATTCTTAGACGGCAGGTAGGAGATATTAAGAAGGAGAGCCTTAAGCATATTGACTTCTCACCCCTTGATATCCCATCCTATGTAGATTCATTCGATGATCATGAGAAAGCCTTTTACGATGTAATATATAACAGAGCTAGTGGTCTCGCAGAGGTAGATAAGGAGAGAATAATCGCTACTTATTTACTTTCTCAGGTAAGTGTTGACGATATTCCGCCTAAACAGCCATTGAGAGTTCCTTATAGTGTCTGTATAGAGATAGCATTGTGGATGGAGAGCATTGAAGATGGGTTAAACATGCTGACAAAAATGGGTAAGATTCCAAAAGATGCTGATAGGGAAGTTCTAGAGGATGCCAGGAGGAGACTAAGAATGGCTCATAATTGGGTGCGTGATTTTCTAAAGTTTACATTCCCAGATCCGGATATAGCTCTATCTCAGATTTCTCCAGAACAAAGAAAAGCTCTAAAAGAATTACTTGGAAGCGTCCTCAGAATAGAACCATCTCAGATTTCCATGGATGCTATCCGTCCAATCGTCAAATCCATTTCCCAAAGATTATCCATACGGCCAAAGAAGATCTATGAGGCGGTCTATATGATCGTTTTGAATAAGCCGGATGGACCGCCCGTTGCTAGGCTCTTTAGACGTGAGGATATGCGCAAATACTTTGAGAGAGTCTTGAAGAGACTCTCTAAAGAGGTATGATAGAATGCCATCAGATCTTAAGACATTATGCGAAGACTTGGGTATTTCCTATCGCTCTCTTATTTGCTACATTCATTCTCTTTTGAAGAATAACCCCTTTATAATATCAGAAATTAAAGCTTTAGAGTTCTGTGAAAAAGTATTCAATAAATCTTTCTTGAGGACGAATATGTTTGACACGCCAGATCTTATTAGTGAGGATGGGGAAATTTGGGTAGAGGTAAAAGATTTTAGCGGCATAGCTCCTGGATCCTCTACTTTAACTCTTAGCCAATTAAGGAAACTATTTGAGGGTGTGCGGAAAGGGAGGCATGTTTATATCGCGATCGTTTTTGAAAATAATGTTCATCTAGTATCGATTAATAAATTCGCACGAGAAATCGTTCTTAGATCTAAAGAACACTATATTAAACTCTTAGCTTTGATTAACCGCGAAATAGAAGAAGTTATTTTAGCAAAAATGC
>JAHKLG010000187.1 GCA_029856625.1 Candidatus Njordarchaeota archaeon
CAACTGGTACTGATGGTAAGATAACATTCACGATTAAGCCTGAAGATATTGCGGCATTAGGCTTTGAGCTCGCTAGTGGTACTTACACAGTGGAGATCAGAACTTATGAGAAAGTAGGAGCAGTGCCAACGGTTCTCTTCACATACTTCGCTGTCTTATCTCAACCTTCTTCGTAAAATTCTTTATAATTCTTTATTTACTCTCCTTTTTCTGAATATTTTTATTTCCTTTGCTACGAGTTCTCTTTCTTAGTGATTAGGGGAATTCCGTTATGAATATTAACAAGTATTTGCTCTCGTTGGCATTGCTTGTCTTGGTTGGTTGGACATTCTTTTCTATGGAATCATATTTCCACGCAGTATTAGCTGATTTAACTGGTGCTAATATTACTTATCTAATTAAGGATCTTAATAATGATACTATCATTAAGCATGATGAGTCCGTAATTGCTTTTTATGGGTTTGTTGTCTTCATAAATTCTTCTGGTGGACTGGAGCCAGCTTATAGGATAAGAGTTAGTGTTTGTGGTGTTCGCTTCTTCTGGTCGAAGGTTCTGAACTATACTTATACTGATTGGTCAGGTTTCTTCATTGTAAATGTTCATGCCAATTACTTAATGAAGTATAATGGTTTTTATCTGAGTTTTTCATTGGATACTGATGTGGCAAAGATATATGGGGATTTTGGGATCATTGTTTCCACTCGGTTATCTAAATTTGCTAAGATTGATGAGCCGGGTGCGTATTCGTTATATGTTCATGCTAATAGGTATTCCTATATATTATCCTCTGGAGCTTCTTTTGTTAAACTTGAGAGTGGTCTCGTGGTTTATTATGTCTTGGGCGGTATCTTCTCTAGAGCCTGTGTGGTTCATAATTACTTGGTTATGGCTAACTTTTTTATGCGTGATGTTACTGGAGTAAATCCGCCTTCTGTCTCTGTCTCTATGGATAGGGGTAATCCGGCTACATACTTTGATGTTGTGGGTAGGGTAATCTATGTTAGTGGTGATCTTCAAGCTCATGACTGGGTAGACTTCTCAATAATTGTTCATGAGTATGCGCATTTTCTGCATATCACTTATTCTCAGCCTCCTCCTTATGTGAAGGAGAATCATGCCTGGGATGAACATACTGATCCCGTGACTGCTTGGGTAGAGGGATTCGCGGATTTTTTCCAGGCTGTTGTTAAGGATTATTATGGGATGCGTCATGCGGATCGGTATGTCGATACTTATGGGCAGGCTTGGATAATTAATGATTCGCTTGAAAATCATCATGTATCTCAGTATAATATTGATTTCTCTGATGTTGAGGAGGCTGTGGCTGCTTTTCTATGGGATCTATATGATGATGAGAATGATTCTGGTATTGGTTTAGCTGGTGATTTTATATCTCTTGGCTTTAAACCCATCTGGGAGGTTATGATTACTTATGATCCAGATCCTGATGATCCAGAGCATGAGCGGCCTTGGACTGTGCAGGAGTTTATAATGGGGCTTATCCATGCATATTCTAGAGAGGACGAATTTGACCTATATTTACTCAAGCTACTCATGCAGGATCACGGAATTCTGTGGAATGGGGATGAAGAAGCTTTAGAGGAAATAGTAAGTGCAAATAGAGTCCTAATTTCGCGTTTAAAGTTAATTCATTTCGGCTATGTCATACTTCCGCGAATATTACTAGTTCTCATACCAATTGTAATAGCAACAAGAGTGCTGATGAGGTTGCTTAGAAGGAGGGGGAAGCACTGGGTATATGAGATAAGAGAATGAGATGAATTCGTATACTTAATTTTGTATTCCACATTTTTGCTAGTGTATCTATAGGGTTTATCAATTTATATCTTAGTATAGCCTCATATCAGTTCTAAGAACTATTTCTGAGCTTGGTGTAAGGGATTGAGAGGCGGTTTCGAAACTGGTGTTCGGGTGGGTATACCCTTTATTCTCATCAGTATCAATGCAACTATTTTCTGGACAATCTTTAGGGTATTC
Source organism: Candidatus Njordarchaeota archaeon (assembly GCA_029856625.1). Lineage (GTDB taxonomy): Archaea > Asgardarchaeota > Njordarchaeia > Njordarchaeales > Njordarchaeaceae > Njordarchaeum. Next base: position 2,000 of record JAHKLG010000187.1, read on the forward strand.
ATATATGATATTGGGGGGAGTTTTACTGAAGTTGCTCTAATTAGTCTTATCCAGGGATTTTTCACGATATTTCTATCCCCCTTCTGGGGTGCGTTAAGTGATGCTTTGAAAAGAAGAAAGATATTCATCATAGCTGGTTCTGCATTTCTCGCTCTTATTGCTCCTTTATTCCTGATAGCTAGGAGTATTACTGATTACCTAATCGTCTTTACGGTGGCCTCCTTCTTCTCCTCAATGATCTATCCCTGCTTGAACGCCATCTTGACAGAGAATGTTGAGTCTACCCGTAGGGGAGCGACTTTAGGCTTATTCTTTGGCCTCAATGCTATTGGGTGGACTTTGGGCGGGTTTCTGAGTGGTTATCTGGCTGATGTGCTTGGGATGGATTTCGTTTTCATATTAGCGGGACTTGTAGGTGGGTTAGGAGCTGTGATGGGGGCTCTACTTATAAGGGAGTACGGACAATATGGTAAATTGAGTAAGGATGTGATCCATTATGCTTGGAAACGAGTGATAGGTTCTTTTACTATTGAGAAGAATCCTGATTTAATGGTTCTCTTAGGCACGATAATTCTATACGGCTTGGGGTCAGGGGTATTCTTTACCCTCTTCCAGATAAAGTTCTTTGAGTGTGTGAAAAGGAGTTATTTGATTTATGGAATTGTATCCGCTTTGTCTGGGATGGGCTCTATAATAGCTCCCCCCGTATATGGATATTTAGCAGATAAAATAGGTAAGAAGGAGGTTTTCCAAGCCACACTAATAGCGTATACTTTGTACTTCATTACTATGGGGCTCACATGGAATCCATTAATACTCGCAATTCTCTGGTTTCTTCCGCTTTGGCCGGGAGTAAGAATAAGTTCAATTGCTTTAGCGACGGAGCTAGCTCGTGAAGACGCTGTAGGGGAATATCAGGGCTTTGTTGAATCATCATCTGCTCTTGCTAGGGCTATAGGGGCGTTAATTGGCGGGATTATAGCGGATATTCTCGGAGCGAGAAAGAATATTTTCCTCATAGATTATATCTTGATAGGCTCAGCAATCGGTCCTTTCTTAGCAACATTACTTATCAATAAGTTAAGGTTGAGAAGATGAGTATGTAATCAACGAATACAAAACGTATTCTTATATTTTGACAAAGAACAGAACTC